>JAYVXQ010000448.1:0-3529 GCA_043785025.1 Acetobacteraceae bacterium | reverse complement strand
GTTCGCCGGCGTCGGACAGGCGGATCAGCGCGTCATAGATCGCGAGCAAGGTGGCCTGAGACACGCTGCTGTTGCTCTGCGGTTCGATCGGATCGAGTGTGGCGTTGGTCGCGGCGTCGAAATAGATCAGCGCGCCCCTGGGGTCCGGGGTGGGATCAGGCGCGGCGGCGGACGGTGAGGCGAGTGCCAAAGCCGCGATCAGCGCCAGGCGTTTCATTTGCATTTATCGCCGATGGTGACGTCGTTGATGCGATCGTTGCCGGTCGGCAAATAAGATGGCAGACCGGCGATGCAACCGGGCTTGTAAGCGTAGACGGCGGAGCGCGTCATGATGCCGAAATGCGCCGCCAGTTCGGTGGTCAGGCGTCCCAGTTGATGGATGACGTGCATGCGCTCGGGGTTGGCGGGATCCATGCGGCGGGCTTTGTCGATCAAGGCGTCGATTTCGGGCGTGGCGGCGTCGCCGGCGTTGACGGAGCCTCCGGTGCCCGTGACTTCCTGAAACGATTGCAGCGGATCGGGACGGCCGCCCCAGCGCGCCATCATGATGTCGCCGCGGGTCGGGGGACGGCGGAAGGTCACGTATTGCGAGGCATCGACGACGTCGAATTTGATCCGGATGCCGGCTTCGCTGAGCATGGCCTGAATCGCCTCGGCGATCAGTTTATATTCGGTGGTGTTCAACAAAACCCAGGTGATGTCGACGCCGTTGGGATATCCGGCCTCGGCCAGCAGTTTTTTCGCTTTGGTGAGGTCATAGGGGTAGAGCTCGTCGAGCTCGGTGATATGAGCGGGCGATGACGCGGCAAACAGCTGCGATGTCGGCTTGCTGGCGCCAAAGCCCAGGGCATCGGCGATGGCGGCGCGGTCGAGGGCGTGCATGAAGGCCTGACGGAGTTTCAGCTTGCCGATGGTGTCGCGTTTGACGTTCAGATAAATATCCCAGGTGCTGTTTTTCTCGTTGATGAGCACTTCGAACCCGGCGGCTTTGGCTTCGGCGATCTGGCGTGGATCGATCAGCGCCAGATTGGCCTGGCCGGAGCGCAATGCGTTCAGGCGGGCACGGCCGTCGTTGACGAATTGATGCTCGAATGCCGCGGGCCGGCCGCCCGGACCGCCCCAATAGGCGTCATTGCGCGTGGCGACGGTGCGGACGGTCGATTCGAAGGATTTCACTTTATACGGGCCGGTGCCAATGGGTTTCAGGCTGTTGCCGAAGCTATCGGGCGTGAGGGAGTCCGGGCTGATCATCATGCCGGCCTGGGAGCCGAGAAAATACGGCATTTGGCCGTTCGGTTGTTTCAATTTCAGTTTGACGGTGAAATTGTCCGGTGCCTCGACACTGACGATCTGGGACATCGTTTCGCTGACGGCGAAGCCGGCGCGCAATCCCAGTACCGTGGCTTGTTCAAAGTTTTTGGCGACGGCGGCGGCGTTGAAATCGGTGCCGTCGTGGAATTTAACGCCCTGGCGCAGTTTCAGGGTGATCTCGGTTAAATCGGCGTTGTAGTGCCAGGACGTCGCGAGGCCGGGTTTCGGCTCTCCGGTCGGATCGAGATAGATCAGCGCGTCGTAGACCGCCATCAGGGGGCCCTGCGCGAAGCTGCTGTTATTCTGCGGCTCGCGCGGATCCAGGGTTTGATTGCTGACGGCATCGTAATAGATCAGCGTCGCGTTGGGATTTGTGCCGGCATAAGCGCGCGGGACCAGCAGGCTGAACGCGAGGCAGGCGGTCGCGACGCGCATTATTTGCATCCTTTGGCGACGTGGACATCGTTGAACCGGTCATCGCCGGAGGGCAGATAGGGCACCAAATTGAGGATGCAGCCTTTCTTGTAAGCGTAGACGTTGGCGCGGCTGATCACCGGGATGGTCGCGGCCTGGTTGGAGATTTCGCGCGACAGATCGCGCATCAATTCGACGCGGGCGGGGTTATCGCCTGCCATGGCGCGGAGTTTGTTCAGGATCTCATCGATTTTCGGACTGGCCGCACCTCCAGGCGCATAAGGGCCGCCGGTGCCGACCAGTTCGAACACGGTTTGCACGGGATCGCTGCGCCCGCCATAGCGCGCCATGAGGATATCGCCGCGCGGCGGCTGTTTGAAGAACAGCGGAAATTGCGAGACGTCGACGACGTCGAATTTCGTTCGGATCCCGACTTCGGCGAGATTGGCTTGCAGGGCCTCGGCCAATTGGCGGTATTCGCTGTTGTTCAGCAGCAGTTGCGTCAGTTCGAAACCGTCTTTGAGACCGGCCTCGGCGAGCAAGGCGCGGGCTTTGGCCTGATCGAAGGGGTAGGTGTTTTCCAGTTCGGGGACGAAATAAGGCGATTGTTCGGACCAGAGCTGGCGCGCGGCTTTGGCGCTGCCGTTGCTGATGGCGTCGGCGAGGCCTTCGCGGTCGATCGCGTACATGATCGCCTGGCGCACGCGCACGTCGCCCAACGGGCCTTTTTTGGTGTTGGGGTAGATATCCCACAGCGCGTTCTTTTGCACGACCTGGATCGTCAGGCCCGCGCTTTTGGCCTCGGGGATTTGTCTCGGATCGATCAGCGCGACGTTGGCCTGGCCGGAGCGCAAGGCGTTCAGGCGGGCGCGGCCGTCGGGCACGTAATGATGGTCGAAGCCGGCGGCGCGGTCTTTCACGCCACCCCAGTACGCATCGTTGCGGACCATCAATGTCGTGACGTTGGGATCGAAATGGGCGAGCTTGAAGGGACCGGCGCCGATCGCGTTCACCGTGGCGCCGAACACGCCTTCGGTCAGCGCCGCGGGAGCGATCATCATGCCGGGATTGGATCCCAGCCAGAACTCGATCTGTCCGCTTGGCTTGTTCAGCGTCAGGCGGATGGTCAGTTTGTCGATGACCTCGATCCCTGACACCAGCTTGAAGGTTTCAAAAGTCGTGCCACCGGCGCGGGCACCCAACGCGGCGCTGCGTTCGAAGTTTTTGCGCACGGCGTCGGCGTCCACGGCGGTGCCATCGTGGAATGTCACGCCGGGACGCAGTTTCAGCGTGAGATCGGTGAGGTCCGCGTTGCGAGACCAGGATTCGGCGAGGCCCGGTCTGGGGATGCCCGCGTCGTCCATGCGGATGATGGTGTCGTAGATGGCCAGCAGCGCCTCATGCGAATAACTGCTGTTATTCTGCGGCTCGGCGGGATCCAGGGTCGCGTTGCCCGCCATGTCGTAATAGACGATGGGCAAGGATGGGTCAGCCTCGGCATGGGCCTGGTGGCTGATGAAAACGGCGCCGAGGCACAATACGATCTGGCATAGGCGTGGAAAAGTTAAACGCATCAGCGGCACGTTCCCTGGTGTGGTCCGATCACGCCGCGACGCCGGGAACGCTCGATCATCAGGCGGGCTTGCCTTCCATCAAACGTTTGTCCCCCAGGCTTATTCGGTTCCGATCCGCAGACCCATTTTGATATCTCCGACCATGCCCGAGCGATTTCGCCCTGTCCATCGGCGCGGTTTTCATTTGACCTGCGGCCTGGGGCTTCGTAGTGGCGAAGGCTGGAGTTTTT
>JAYVXQ010000447.1:0-11355 GCA_043785025.1 Acetobacteraceae bacterium | reverse complement strand
CAATGTCCGCCGGTCCATCGCGCTTGGGTCCCGCGCCGGCGCGTCAACTCAGGAAATCGCCAGCAAGATCGTCGACGTCACCACCGCGGGCACGGACACCGTCACCATCCGCCTGAAAGAACCCAACGGCCAACTGCCGTTTCTGCTGGCGATGCAGCCGGGCATGATGATCAGTCCGGCCGCGCTCACCCCGGATGCCTTCGGCGGCACGCTGAACCCGATCGGCGCCGGCCCCTTTAAAGTCCGGGCCTTCGAAGCCGCCACCCGCACCGTCATGGATCGTTACGATCAATATTGGGGCGGCATTGCCGGCCGTCCCGCGTCCTTCACCCAGCAATACGTCCCCGACGGCCGCGCCCGCCTCAACGCCGTCCGCTCCGGCCAGGCCAGCGTCGCTTTACTCGACACCCGCCAGATCGAGGAAGCCCGCGCCGCCGGCCTTACCGTTCAGGTCAACGAGCGCAACACCATCGCCGATTTGTATATCAACGTCAGCCGCGAAACGACCGGCAAGCTGAAAGTCCGCCACGCGTTGATGCACGCCATCGATCGCGTCGCCCTCGCCGAGGCATTGGGCGGCGGCGTCGCCCAACCCACCGTGCAACTGTTTTCCAAAATCTCCCGCATGTACAATCCGGCCCTGGAACAACGCTTCCCCTACGACCCTGCCAAAGCCCGGAAACTTCTGGCCGAGGCCGGCTTCCCCAACGGCGTCGACATCAACTGGCTGATGTCCAACACCAGCGAAACCCGCACGATGGCCGAGGCGATGCAGGCCATGACCGCCGAATCCGGTTTCCGCCTGAAATTCGACGTCGTCGACATTTCCCAATACGTGCTGTTCCGCCGTCCCCCGACACGCGGCGACATCTATCTCGGCCGTTGGGGCGGGCGCGCCGATCCGTTGCAGGTGTTCCAGGAAGTCGCGAGTTCTGAGGGCTCGGTCAACGCCGGCGGCGCCGCCACGCCCGAGATCGACTCGCTGATCGCCAAAGCCCGCGCCATGCGTCTGGATGACCCGGCGCGGGAAGCGATCCTGCATCAACTCGCGACCCTGACGACCGAGCAGGTCTCCCACGTCGCTTTGATAACCCGGCCCAATATTTACGCGTTTCGCAAGGGCTGTGTGCTGAACCTGACCTCCTACATCAGCACCGGCAGCGACCGCTTCAACGACGTGCAAGTGACGCCCGCATGCAAGTGATCGCGCGTCTGCTCGCCGTGCTCCTGCTCGCCGTGCCCGCGATCGCCGCGCCCGATTACAACCCGGACGCCACGCTGATTTATTTCGATGCGGTTGGGAACCAAACTCTCGACCCGCAAGAACCGCAGAACAACAGCAGCTTCGCCCAGGGCGTGCTGATGGCGGTGTATGAACCGCTGATCCGGCTGGATGAGAAGGGCGTGCCCACCCCCGGCCTCGCCGCATCCTGGCACTTCAACGCCGATCTGACCGTGCTGACACTCAAACTCCGCCACGGCGTCGTCTTCCACGATGGCGCCAAATTCGACGCCTCCGTCGTCGTGAAAAACCTCGCCCGCTCCCGCGCTCTGGGCTCCAAAGCCGGGGCCTCGACACTGGAAACCATGAGCCAGATCGCGTCGGTGGAGGCCGAGGGCGACGACATCATCCATCTGCGCCAGACCTCCCCCGGCGGTCAGTTACCGTTTCTGCTCGGCTTTCAGGCCGGCATGATGCTCAGCCCCAACGCCTTCGACGAAAACACGTTCGGCGCCGCCATCAAACCGATCGGCGCGGGTCCGTATAAAATCAAAGCCTACGAATCCAACATCCGCACCCAAATGATCCGCAACGAAACGTACTGGGAGGGCACCGAGGGTCGTCCCGCCGGTTTCGATCACAACTACGTCCCCGACGCCCGCGCCCGCCTGAACGCCGTCCGCTCCGGCCAGGCCAACCTGGCGCTGATCGAACCGCGCCAGATCAACGAAGCCAAAGCCGCTGGTTTGGCCGTGCAGATCAACGAAAAAGACTCGACCTGGGAAATCCAGACCAACACCACCCGCGACACCGTCGGCAAGCTGAAAATCCGTCAGGCGATGATGCACGCCATTGATCGAACCGCCCTCGCCGAGGCCCTGGGCGGCGGCGCCTCGCAACCGACCTCGCAACTATTTTCCCGCGCCTCGCCCTACTTCGTGCAAGACCTGGAAAACCTCTATCCCTTCGACCCCAACCGCGCCCGCGCTCTGGTTCGCGAAGCCGGATACAACGACGGCATCGACATCACATGGTTGTTGCTCAACACCACCGAATACAAACAAATCGGCGAGGCCGTGCAATCCATGCTCGCCGACGCCAATATCCGCGTTAAGTTTGAGGTCGTGGACGTCTCGCAATTCTACACGTTCCGCCGCCCGCCACGCCGCGGCGACATTCTCATGGTCCGCTGGGGCGGCCGCGCCGATCCCTTGCAAACCTTCCAGGAAAGCTCTGGTAGTACGGCCGTCCCCTGGGGCGCGGTGACGCCGGAAATCGACACGCTGATCGACAAAGCGCGCCGCATGTTGCCCGCCGATCCCGCGCGCCTGACCGTGCTGCATCAACTCGCGCGCGTGACGACGGAACAGGTGTCGCATATCTCGCTGATGACGCGCTCGGCGGTTTACGCCTACCGTCCCGGCTGTATCCTCAATCTGCCGCCGTATCCGCCAACCGGAAACGACCGGATGAACGACACGCGCGTGGGAGCGAAGTGCAAATGAACACATGGCGCTATCTGGGACGGCGATTGCTCTCGACCATCCCGATGCTGGTGCTGGTGGGGCTGATCACGTTCCTGCTGATCCACATCACACCGGGGGATCCCGCCTCGGTCGTCGCGGGCGACAACGCCTCCCTCGAAGCGATCGAGGCCGCGCGCCATCGCCTCGGTCTCGACCGGCCCTTTTTGGTGCAGTTTTGGACCTGGCTCGTCGCGGTGTTGCACGGCGATCTCGGCACGTCCTTCACCAGCGGCAAGCCGGTGACCATCCTGATCCTGGAACGATTGCCCACGACCTTGTCGTTGACCGCCGGGGCCATCCTCGTCGGCCTGTTGATCTCCATCCCCTTGGGCGTGCTCGCCGCGACACGCCGGGGCTCCTGGATCGATCGCGTCACCATCTTCGGCACCTCCCTCGGCATCGCCGCCCCCGAATTCTTCATCGGCCTGCTGCTGGTTCTGGTGATCGCGCTGGAATTCGGCTGGCTGCCCGCCACGGGCTATGTCCCCTTCGCCGAGGACCCGGTGGAATATTTCCGCCGCCTCACGCTGCCAAGCATCACCCTCGGCCTTGGCGTCGCGGCGGAAATGGCGCGCCAGGTGAGGGGGGCGATGATCGACGTGCTGTCGCGCGATTACATCCAGACCGCGCGCGCCAAAGGTCTGTCCACCTGGTCGATCATTATCAAGCATGGGCTGAAAAACGCCGCGATCCCCGTCGTCACCGTTCTAGGCTTGCAGGTCCGCCGCCTTCTGGGCGGCACCGTGATCGTCGAGCAGATTTTCGCCATGAACGGCGTCGGTCAACTCGCCGTCCGCGCCGTCTTCCTGCGCGATCTGCCGGTGCTTCTGGGGGTCGCCCTGACGACCGCGATCGTCGTGCTGCTGATTAATTTACTCGTCGACATGTCCTACGGTTATTTCGATCCCAAGGTCCGCGCCTGATGAGTGCCACCACCGCCACGACCGCCATTTCCCTGCCGAAACCAAGCACGTTCATCCAACGTTTCGCGCGCAATCCGACCGCGATGACGGCGGCGATCATTCTGCTCGCGATCGTTCTGGTGGCGGTGTTCGCGCCCTATTTGGCCCCGCATAACCCCGCGAAAAGCTCGCTCCGCGCGATCCTCAAACCACCGGGAGCCACATATTGGTTGGGCTCTGACGATCTGGGCCGCGACGTCGCCAGCCGCCTGATCTTCGCCTCCCGCCTGTCGCTCGTCGCCTGCGTCCAGGCCGTGTCCATCGCCCTCGTCATCGGCCTGCCTTTGGGCCTCATCAGCGGTTATGTCGGCGGTTGGGTCGATACCATCATTTCGCGCTTCAACGACGCGCTCATGAGTTTTCCGGCCCTCATCCTCGCCGTCGTCATCGTCGGCCTGATGGGTCCAAGCCTGACCAACGCGATGACCGCCATCGGCCTCGTTTACGCTCCACGCATCATGCGCGTCGTGCGCGGCAGCACCCTCAGCGTGCGCGAGGAAGTTTATATCCGCGCCGCCCGCGCCACCGGCTGCGGCGACGCGCGCATCATTTTCCGCCACGTGCTGCCCAACGTCATGGGCCCCCTGGTGGTGCAGGCCACCGTCCTCATGGGCCAGGCCCTGCTCGCCGAAGCCGGCCTCAGTTTCCTCGGTCTGGGCACGCAACCGCCTTTGGCGAGCTGGGGCGCGATGCTCGGCACCGCCTTCCCGTATATGGCGCAATCGCCGGTGCCGACGATCGCCTCGGGCGTGGTGATTTCCGTGACCGTGCTGTGCTTCAACCTGATCGGCGACGGCATCCGCGATTCAGTCGGGCGCCAACGCCGGGCAGGGGACTGATCCATGGATCCGTTGCTGGACATCAACGACCTCACGGTCCGCTTCCCCTCGACTCAGGGCATGCTGACCGTCGTCGATCAGGTCTCCTTCAACGTCGGCCGGAATGAGGTCGTGTGCGTCGTCGGCGAATCCGGCTCCGGCAAAAGCGTGACCATGCAAGCCGCCGTCGGCCTCGTGCAAACCAAAGGCGGCCATGTCACCGGCGGCCGCGTCACCTTCGACGGCCAGCAACTCACCGGCATGGGCAACCGCCAGCTCAATCGTATCCGCGGCAACGATATCGGTTTCATCTTCCAGGAGCCGATGTCGAGCCTCAACCCCGCCTTCACCGTCGGCGAGCAAATCGCCGAGGTCGTGCGCCGTCATCGCCGCGTCTCCCGCGCCGACGCCTGGAAACGCGCGGTGGAGATGCTGGATCGCGTCAACATCGCCACCGCCGCCAGCCGCGCGCATGACTACCCGCATCAGTTCTCCGGCGGGATGCGTCAGCGCGTGATGATCGCCATGGCCATCGCCTGCGATCCGAAATTGCTGATCGCCGATGAGCCGAGCACCGCCCTCGATGTCACGATCCAGGCGCGCATCTTGCAATTATTGAAAGAACTGCAAGCCGCCTCCGGCATGGCCATCCTGTTCATCACCCATGACCTCGGCGTGGTCGCGGAAATCGCCGACCGCGTCGTCGTGATGTACGGCGCGCAAGTGGTGGAGCAAGCCAGCGTCTACGATCTGTTCGCCTCGCCGCGTCACCCGTACACCGCGGGCCTGTTGCGCGCGATGCCGCAGGTGGCACTTGAACGCGGTGAGGACCCCGTCGCGATTCCCGGCACCGTCGCCCAAGCTCATGCCTGGCCCGCCGGATGCCGGTTCAATCCCCGATGCGAATATCGCGAGGATGGGCCATGCACGACGGGCAGCGTGCCGCTCGCCCCTGACGATCGCGGCCTGGTGCGCTGCGCCCGCGCCGACGTGCTGAAACCAACACTCAAGCTGGCGGTAACGGTATGACCACGCCGGCGCTGAGTGTTGAAAACCTGAACGTCGAATACCGCGTCGGCGGCCGCCGCCTGCACGCCGTCCGCGATCTGTCGCTGCATATTGGTCCCGGCGAAACACTCGGCCTCGTCGGCGAATCTGGCAGCGGAAAATCCACCGCCGGTCTCGCGATTCTGCGTTTGATCGAAGCCACCTCCGGCAAAATCGCGTTGGGTGAGACCGATGTCGGCGGCGCCAGCCGGGGCGATTTGAAGGCGCTGCGCAAACGCATGCAGATCGTCTTTCAGGACCCGTTTTCCTCGCTCAATCCCTCCATGACGATCGAGCAACTGCTGTCCGAACCGCTGCTGATCCACGCCAACCTGAGCAAATCGCAACGCCGCGACGCCGTCAGCGCCATGTTGGAATCCGTCGGCCTGCACGCCGGATACGCCGCGCGCTACCCGCATGAATTCTCCGGCGGCCAGCGCCAGCGCATCGCCATCGCGCGCGCCATGATGTTGAAGCCGGAACTGGTCATCCTCGATGAGCCCGTCTCCGCGCTGGACGTTTCGACACAGAGCCAAATTCTCAAACTGCTGAAAACCGTCCAGGCCGTGTCCGGATCGGCGTTCCTGCTGGTGGCGCACGATCTCGCCGTCGTCCGCCTCATGAGCCCCCGGGTCGCCGTGATGTATCTCGGAGAAATCGTCGAAACCGGTCCCGGCGCGCGCGTCTACGATCACCCCGGCCATCCCTACACCGCGGCGCTGATCTCCGCCGTGCCCTTCCCCGACCCGGTACGCCAGCGCACCAGCAACCGCATCATCCTCGGCGGCGACCTGCCAAGCCCGCTCGACCCGCCAAGCGGCTGCCGCTTCCGCACGCGATGCCCGTTTCAGATGGAAATTTGCGCGAAGGAAGCCCCGCCGCGTATTCAGATCGAGGGCGGCGGCGAGGCGTCCTGCCATCTGCACACACAGGGCCCGAAACTCGGCGGCCGCTCGCTGCGCGACTTCATCCGCGAACGTAACATCATCTGACAAAGGGACCGACCCCATGGGCAAACTCACCGGCAAAGTCGCCATCGTCACCGGCGCCAGCCGCGGCATCGGCCAGATCACCGCCGAGCTCTTCGCCGCCGAGGGCGCCCATGTCGTCGTCGCCGCCCGCACCATGAACGAGGGCGAACACCGGATGCTCGAAGGCTCCCTCGCCCGCACCGTCGCCAACATCAAAGCCGCCGGCGGCGAGGCCACGCCCTGCGTCGCCGATCTGTCCACCGAGTCCGAGTGCGTCGCGCTGGTCGAAGCCGCGCGCCGCGCTTATGGCACCGTCGACATTCTGGTGAACAACGCGGCGCTGAATTATTATCTGCCGACCGAAACCTATCCGACCAGCCGCTGGATGCGCTGCTTCGCCATCAACGTGCACGCGCCGTTCATTCTGTCGAAGGAAGTGTTGAAGGATTTCATTCCGAAACAAGCGGGAGCCATCGTCAACATCAGCTCCGGCGCCGGCATCGGACCCGGCCGCGGCCCGTATGACGACCAAACCGTGCGCGGCGGCGTCATGTACGGCACCACCAAAGCGGCCCTGGAACGCTTCACCCAGGGTCTGGCGCAGGAAGTCTCGCATTACGGCGGCATCAGCGTCAGCGCGTTGTCCCCCTCGCAGGTCGTCCCGACACCGGGCACCGTCCACTTCAAACTCGTAACCGGCCTTGACGATCCGAAAGGCGAGCACCCCTCGCTCATGGCCCGCGCCGCCTTGCTGCTGGCCTCTGAGAAAGCCGCGACGATCAACGGCCGCGTCACCTACAGCCAGCAGATCCTGAAAGAATTCGGCTGGATCGAACAAGGGCAAGGCCGCGGCGTCAGCATCCGCGGGTCCGGTTTCTCGGAAATTTGATCGCCGCGCCGCGCTTTTGGTCCCATGACGGCTGGCCCGCGCGCCTGCTGTCACCGCTGTCACCGCTTGGCGCCGTCCTCACCGCGCGCCGCGTCGCGAAACCGGGATGGAAGGCCCATGTGCCGGTGCTGTGCTGCGGCAACGCCACCGTCGGCGGCGCGGGCAAAACCACGCTGACCCTGGACCTCGCGCAACGGTTCGCCGCGCGCGGCGTGGCTGTCCATGTCCTGCTTCGAGGCCACGGCGGCGCCGCCAGACGCGCCCATCGCGTCACCGCCGTCGATACCGCCGGAACCGTTGGCGACGAGGCCCTGTTGCTCGCCGCCACCGCTCCGACCTGGATCGGCGCCGACCGCGCCGCGTCAGCCCGTGCCGCCATCGCCGCGGGCGCCGAAATCCTGCTGATGGATGACGGCCTGCAAAACCCGACCCTGGAGAAAACCGCCTCCCTGCTGGTGGTCGACGGCGCCACCGGCTTCGGCAATGGCCGCGTCCTACCCGCCGGTCCCCTCCGCGAGCCCGCCGCCATCGCCGCCGCCCGCTGCCGCGCCGCCGTGATCATCGGGCCCGACACCAGCGGTGCGGCCGCCCATTTGCCGCGCGATCTGCCAATCCTGCGCGCCCATCTCGCGCAAACCGAGGATCTGACGGGCCAACGCGTGTTCGCCTTCGCCGGCATCGCCATCCCCGACAAATTCTTCGCGACGCTGAAACACGCCGGCGCGATCCTGGCCGGTCAGATCCGTTTCCCCGACCATCACGTCTTCACGCCATCCGAGCGCGCGGCGCTGCGGGCCCAAGCCGCCGCGATCGGCGCGGCTCTGGTCACGACGCCCAAAGACATTGTCCGCCTGCCGCCGGATTTCCCCGCGCGCGCGATCGGCGTCCGCCTGCTATGGGACGACCCGTCCCAGATCGACGCGATGCTGGACGATCTGCTGTCGCCCCCAAACCCGGAGCCGGTTTTTTGATCTTCCTGCGATCCGCCGTGTTCAACCTGTTCTTTTTCGGCAGCACGTTCCTGCTGACCGTCCCCGCTTATGTGATCAGTTTCATCTCGCCGGACAGCATCATGGGATGGGCCAGGTTCTGGGCGCGTCTGCAAATCGCCGCCGTCCGGATCATCTGCGGCATCCGCCTCGACGTCTCCGGCCGCGAAAACCTGCCTCCTGGACCGGCGCTGATCGCCTCCCGTCACGAATCGGCGTTCGACATCCTGGCCTGGATCGCGCTGGTCCCCGCGTCCTGCTTCGTCGTGAAACAGGAGCTGACCCGCATCCCCTTGTTCGGCCGCCTGATCGTCATAATCGGAATGATCGCGGTCGATCGCGCCGCGGGAGCCTCCGCCATGCGCGCGTTGCTGCGTGGCGGCGACCGCGCCAAGGCCCAATCCCGCCACATCGTCATCTTCCCCGAGGGCACCCGTCTCGACCCCGCTGAGCACATCCCGCTGCAGCCGGGAGTCGCCGCTTTGGCCGCGCGCACCCGCGTCCCGGTCATTCCGGTGATGACGGATTCTGGGCTTTGCTGGGGCAAGCGCGCCTTTCGAAAGCGGCCGGGTGTCATCCACATCGTCATCCAGCCAGCGCTGCCTCCCGGTTTGGGCCGCGATCAGGTGATGGCGGCGCTGACGTCGGCCTATGGCGGCTGACGTCCCTTTCCTCCCTGGTCCGCACACCCCACAATGGCCGCCATGACGGAGGCCCCCATTCTCGACCCCAACCGCGTGACGCAACGTACGCGGGTCACCGCGCTGATCGTCGCCACCGCGTTCTTCATGCAGAACCTCGATTCCACCATGATCGCCACCGCCCTCCCCACCATGGCCGAAACATTCGGCTACGACCCCGCGGGCATGAGCGTCGCGCTGACCTCGTATCTGCTCAGCCTCGCCGTGTTCATTCCGGCCAGTGGCTGGATCGCCGACCGTTACGGTGCGCGCAATGTCTTCCGGATCGCCATCGTGATTTTCACCATCGGCTCGATCCTGTGCGCCCAGGCGCCAAGCCTGGCGTTTTTGGTGGCGGCGCGCGTTTTGCAAGGCATGGGCGGGGCGATGATGGTCCCGGTCGGCCGCCTGCTGCTGCTGCGCACGGCGGCGAAGTCAGAACTCGTTTCCGCCATGGCCTGGCTCACCACCCCCGCGTTGTTGGGCCCGGTGGTGGGGCCGCCTTTGGGAGGATTTATCGTTACATATTTAAACTGGCATTGGGCGTTCTATTTGAACGTTCCAATCGGCGTGCTTGGCCTCGTCCTGGTAACGCTCTTCGTCGATGACGTGCGTGAGCCACCGCGCGCCGCCTTCGACATGCGCGGCCTGATCCTGTGCTCGATCACGTTGATCGGTCTGATGTTCGGCCTCGAAACATTGGGCCGTCACGTCGTGCCGCTTTGGTTGAGCGAGGCGATGGTCGCGACCGGCCTGGTCACGGCGGTGTTCTATGCGCTGCACGCGCGCCACCACGCCGCGCCGCTGTTGGACTTTTCCCTGTTGAAACTGCCCTGTTTCGGCGTGGCCATTTCGGCGATGATGTTGTTTCGCACCGGGATCGGTGCCATTCCGTTTCTGTTGCCGATGATGCTGCAGGTCGGCTTCGGCCAATCGGCGGTGCAAAGCGGCATGGTCACCTTCGCCAGCTCCGCGGGCGCGTTGCTCATGAAACCGGCGGCGCGGCGCGCGTTGCGCTGGTTCGGCTTCCGCGACACGCTGATCTGGAATGGCGCGATTTCCGGCGTCATGCTGGCGTTATGCGCCGGGTTTCGCCCAACCTGGCCGGCCGCCGCGATCTATGCCGTGCTGCTGATCGGAGGCTTTCTGCGATCGTTGCAATTCACCGCCTATAACACTTTGGTCTATGGCGACGTCCCCCGCGCGCGCATGAGTGCCGCGACCAGCCTCTACACCACGGGACAGCAACTGGCCGCGACCGTCGGCGTCTCGGCGGGTGCCATGTCGTTGGAGGCCGCGCGCGCCTTTTCCGGCCACGCAACCGTCCAGCCGTCGGATTTCAGCGTCGCCTTCCTGGTCGTCGCCGGCATGACCACACTCGCCGCCCCGATCGCCCTGCTGATGCCGCGCACCGCGGGCGACGACCTGACGGGACGCGTGTCGGTAACACCCAGGCCTGGAGAATAAACATGGCTGGAGACCCGACCCGTGAGGCGGCCTTCGCGCTGCTGACCTCCGTCTTGACGCGCCGCCGCACGTTGGAGGACGCGCTGAACGCCCTACCGCCAATGGAGCCGCGCGACCGTTCGGCCGGTCATCGCCTCGCCGCCGCCGTGCTGCGGCGCGCCGGCACGCTGGACGCGGTGCTGGAGCCGTTCATGAAAAAGGCCCCGCCCGATCCGGTGCGCCTGGTTCTGCGGATCGGCGCCGCCGGTCTGCTGCTGCTGGACATGCCGCCCCATGCGGCCGTCGGCACCGCCGTCAGCCTCGCCCGGATCGTCGGTCTGACGCCTTTCGCCGGCCTCGTGAATGCGGTGCTGCGCAAGGTCGCCGCCGCCGGCGCGGCGCAGTTGGAGGGTCTCGACGCCCCCCGTTTGGACACCCCCGCCTGGCTGTGGACGAGCTGGGGTGCCAACGCCCGCGCCATCGCCGAGGCGCATCAGCACGAGGCCCCGCTGGATTTGACCCTCGCACCGGGTCAACCAACGCCGGCGGGCGGGATCGCGTTGCCCACCGGCTCGGTCCGGTTTCCCGCCGGCACCGCCGTCGCCAGTATCCCAGGCTTCGACACGGGCAAAATGTGGGTGCAGGACGCCGCCGCCGCCCTGCCGGTGCGCCTGCTCGCGCCAAGGCCAGGCGAGTTGATCGCCGATTTATGCGCGGCCCCCGGCGGCAAAACCGCGCAACTGGCCGCGGCCGGAGCGATCGTCACGGCGGTGGAGAAAGACACCACGCGCCTCGCCCGTCTGGC
>JAYVXQ010000446.1:0-11357 GCA_043785025.1 Acetobacteraceae bacterium | reverse complement strand
GGCACCATCTGATACGCCGCGCCGTCCTTCGCGATGAACCCCGTCGCGGGGAACGACGCGTGATAGAACGACACCTGCATCCGGTCGGCCGCCGCCATGTCCAGCATTTTGCGCCGCGTCGCCACGGCTTCCGGCCCGTCCATATCGAACACGGCCGACCATTCCGGATGCCGCGCGAACAACGCCGGATTGTTGGTCGTGTCCGACATCGCCATCAACTTGCCATTGCCCGAGGCGATCGCGAACGCCGTATGACCCGGCGTATGGCCAGGGGCCGCGATCGTCGTGATGCCGGTCACCGGCTCCTTCCCCCAATCGAACCGACTGACATCCTTCGCGATTGGCCCAAACACCCGGCGCACGTTCTGGAACGCGGGCTTCAACCCATCCGCCGCGGCCGCCATCTTGGCGTCATCCATCCAGAACGCCCATTCCGCCGCGGGCACCATGATTTCGGCTTTCACGAACACCGCCGAGCCATCCTTCAACCGCAGTCCGTTGATGTGATCGCCGTGGAAATGGCTGATCAGGATCGTATCGACCTGAGCCGGATCGAAGCCCGCCGCCTTGAAATTCGCCATCCAGGTGCCCGAGGTCGGCGCCCCCAGATCGCCATTGCCGCTGTCCAGCAGCACCAGCTTCGATCCGGTATTCACGACCAGCGTGGTGAACGGAATCGTCATCTTGTCGGAGGGCAAAAACGCCGCCGCCAGAGCCTGTTTCACATCGGCGTCGGGCGCGTTCTTGATGAACCCGTCCAGCGTCCGGAACGCCACCCCGTCATTGATCGCGGTGACCTGCAGATCGCCGACCTTGAACCGGTAGAATCCCGGCGCCTGATTGGCGGCCGCGGGCTGCGCGGCCTGGCCCTGACGCACGATCGAGGGCGCGATGGCCGCCGCCGTCAGCGCCCCCATCGTCAAACGTCGCGTGAGTGTCATTTGCTTTTCTCCCATGAGAATATCATCCGATCAGGTGGACACACCTGGCCGGTTCGCGCGGTTTCCATGAGCCATGGCGATCGAAGACCTTTCTGGCCCCGCGGCATGACGTGTGGGCGCGCGCGATTATTCCACAGGATCCACGACCGCCGCGCCGTCGCGAAAGCGAACCAGCGCACCATGCGGGACGTCCGCCGTCCCGCACAGCCCAACCAACGCCCGCGCCGCCGCCATGGGTTCAGGCACCGTCAACGGATCCTCTCCCGGCAACGCCGCCGCCCGCAGCCGCGTCCGCATCGGTCCAGGATCGAACAGATTGACCTTCAGCGACGACCCGACCGTCTCAGCGGCCCATGCCAGAACCAAATGCTCCGCCGCCGCCTTGGACGCGCCATAAGGCCCCCAATAGGCCACCGCCTCCCGTGCATGGACATCGGTGACAAACACCGCCCGCCCAGAGTCGGACTGTCGCAACGGCGCCTCGCAACTCTGGATCAACCGCCAGGGTGCGAGCGTATTCACCGCCAACACCTCCGCCCGATCCGCCGCCGACGCGTGCCCCACCGGGGTCAACTTGCCCAACACCGCCGCGCAATGCACCAGAATGTCCAACCGCCCGAACCGCGCGAACACGCTGGCGCCCAACGCCTCGATTTTATCCGGCTCACGCAGATCCAGCGCCAGCAACGTCGCTGTCCCACCGGCGCCGCGCACCAGATCGTCGGTGTCATCCAGCCCTCCCTGGGTCCGCGCGGTGATCACGACATGCGCGCCCAATCGCGCCAGCTGGACCGAAACGGCGCGGCCCAAGCCACGGCTGGCCCCCGTCACCAACGCGACACGGCCAGACAGACTCACCGGATTTCGGCGAGCAGGCTCAATTGCCGGTCGCCATTATCCGCCTGATCCGGCAGCGCGATCGGATAATCGCCGGTGAAGCACGCGTCGCAATAATACGGCTTGTCACTATCGCGTCCGGCCTTGCCCAATGCCCGGTACAGACCGTCGATCGACACGAACGACAGACTATCGGCGCCGATCAGTTTCGCCATCTGCTCCACGCTATGGCTCGACGCCAGCAACTGCGACCGCTCCGGCGTATCGATCCCGTAAAAACAGGAATGCGTGGTGGGCGGAGAGGAGATGCGCATATGCACCTCGCTGGCCCCCGCCGCGCGCACCATCTCGACGATTTTCTTGCTGGTGGTGCCGCGCACGATCGAATCGTCGACCAGAATGACCCGCTTGTCCTTCAACACCGGGCGGTTGACGGAATGTTTCAGTTTCACACCCAAATGGCGGATGTGATCCGACGGCTCGATGAACGTGCGGCCGACGTATTGATTGCGAATGATCCCCAACTCAAACGGAATGCCGCTTTGCGACGCGTATCCCATCGCCGAGGGCACCCCGGAATCGGGCACGGGCACCACGACATCCGCCTCGACCGCGGATTCGATCGCCAGTTCCCGCCCGATCCGCTTGCGCGCCTCATAAACCGATGTGCCCGCCATCAGCGAACTGGGACGGGCGAAATAGATGTATTCGAACACGCAGAACCGCTCGGCCTGACGCGCGAAGGGGCGGATGCTGTGCACGCCCTGGTCGTTGATGACCACGATTTCGCCCGGCTCGACCTCGCGGACGAAATCGGCGCCGACGATGTCCAGGGCACAGGTCTCGCTGGCCAGAACCCATCCACCGGTGCCCTCGGACCCGATGCGGCCGAGGATCAGCGGACGCACGCCCATGGGATCGCGCACGCCCATCATCGCCTGATCCGACAGGGTCACCAGCGACCAGGCGCCGACCACCTGTTTCAGCGCGTCGATCAGCCGGTCCACCACGGTGGAATACAGGCTGATGGCGATCAACTGAATGAACACCTCAGAATCCGTGGTCGACTGGAACAAACAGCCCCGCCGCACCAACGCGCGGCGCAGCACATGGGCGTTGGTCAGGTTGCCGTTATGCGCGACGGCGAAGCCGCCGAACTCAAAATCCGCATACAGCGGCTGCACATTGCGCAGCACCGTATCGCCGGTGGTGGCATAGCGGTTATGGCCGATCGCGATATGGCCGGGCAGGCGATCGATCACCGCCTTGTCGCCGAAATTATCGCCAACCGAGCCCAGGCCGCGATGGGAGTGGAATTTCATGCCGTCGAACACGACGATCCCCGCCGATTCCTGCCCCCGATGCTGCAACGCATGCAGCCCCAAAGCGGTCACGGCCGCGGCGTCGGGAACGTTCCAGACCCCGAAGACACCGCATTCTTCATGAAACCCGTCGTCGTCGTCGCCCTGGATGGGATCAGCCATGCGGATGCGTTCCTGTCACCGGCGGAGAGGTGGGTCGATCGCTCGACCCACGGGTGTCGCACTCAGTATCCCTTGCGACGAGGCTTGTCTTCCAGGGGGAGCGTGAACCGAGATGGAGGGCTGATACTCCGGTGGGATGTGCCGGACAACCCAGACCGCCCCATCGTAAATAAACGGCAGCGCCCGGGATTCAAGCACCTGGGCCGGCCAGTGATCGATCGGCACCGCCATTCCCGCGACGATATAGGCGACGATCGCCAGTCCGGCGCCGCGCGCCAGCCCGAACAGCATCCCCAGACTGCGATCGACCCCGCCGATGGCCGAGGACCGCACCGCCCCGCCCACGATCTTGGCGATCAGCGACAACACGATCAACGACACGACGAACACCAGAATATACGCCGCCGGCTCCGCCCAATCGGGGGAGGGGACCCATTGCGCCACCGTCGGCCGCGCAACGGGGGCATAGGTGACCGCCGCCACCGTGGCGCCACCCCAGGCCACCAGGCTCAACACCTCCCGCACGAAGCCGCGCAGGAATGAGAACAGCGCCGACAGGACCATCAGCCCCAGGAAAATCAGATCAGCCGAGGTCATGCCGCGAAGCCGTAACGGATCATCACACCAGAGTCCCCCAGAACGTTGTCCGCGGGCTTCATGCCGGTTTTCTCATGGGCCGCAAAGCCAGGGTCTCGCCGATCCGGAAACCTCGCCGCCTCGCGGTCAACCGCGCCCAGGGATTGTGCGCCCAGGGATTGTGCGCCCGGGGATTGTGCGCCCCGGGGATTGTGCGCCCGGGGATTATGCGCCCCAGGGATTGCGCGCCCCAGGGATCGCGCGCCCCAGGGATTGTGCGTCTCAGGATCGCGCATCCAGGCGGTCATGCGGACTTCCGCCCGCTGGTGGCGGTTTCGCTGACCGGGGCGAAGCGGGCCACCAGATCGGCGATATGGCCAATTTCCTCCAGCACCAGCCCCTCGGGGGCCGCGAGCCGCCGGTTGCCATGCGCCAGCCGCCGCGGCAGCGTTGCGCTGTCGAACCCGAGCTTGGCGGCCTCTTTCAACCGTGCCTCCGCCTGCGCGACCTGGCGAACCTCCCCGGACAGACCGATCTCGCCGAAATACACCGTCCCCGGCGCGGTCGGCGTTTCGAACGCGGCGGAGGCGATGGCGGCCGCCACCGCCAGATCGGCGGCGGGCTCATTCACCCGCAAGCCGCCCGCGACGTTCAACCACACATCGGTCTGGTTCAGCCGCACGCCCGCCCGCGTTTCCAGCACCGCCAGCAGCATCGACAGCCGCCCGCTGTCCCATCCAATCACCGACCGGCGCGGCGACCCCCCGGGATTGGGTGCGAGCAGCGCCTGGATTTCCACCAGCACCGGCCGCGTCCCCTCAAGCCCAGCGAACACCGCCGAGCCGGCGATATTCCCCCGCCGCTCCGCCAAAAACAGCGCCGAGGGGTTGGCGACCTCGGCCAGTCCCACATCGGTCATTTCGAACACGCCGATTTCATCCGTGGCGCCGAACCGGTTCTTCACCGCGCGCAGGATGCGGAATTGATGCCCGCGATCGCCCTCGAAATACAGCACCGCGTCGACCATGTGCTCCAGCACGCGCGGCCCCGCGATCCCACCTTCCTTGGTGACATGCCCGACCAGCACCAGAGCGAAATTGCCGGCTTTGGCGGCGCGGATCAGCTCGAACGAGCACGCCCGCACCTGCGACACCGTCCCCGGCGCGCTGTCGATCGCGTCGAGCCACATGGTCTGGATCGAATCGATCACGACCAGCGCGGCATCCTTGGCCTTGTCCAGACTGGCGATGATGTCGCGGACATTAATCGAGGTCGCGAGCTCTATCGGACTGTCGGCGACCCCCAGACGGCGGGCGCGCAACCGCACCTGCTCAATCGATTCCTCGCCGGAAATATACAACACGCGGCGCCCGGTTTGCGCGAGGCGCGCCGCCGTCTGCAACAACAACGTCGACTTGCCGATGCCCGGATCGCCGCCCACCAGCACAGCGGAGGACGGCACCAGCCCGCCACCCAGCACGCGGTCCAACTCGGCGATGCCGGTCGGCGCGCGGGGAGGGGGGGCGGTGTCGCCGACCAGCCCCACGAAGCTGACGCCCTGGCCCGGGGCGGCTTTCCCCTTGGCGGCGATGCCGGGGCCCGAGGTGATGGTTTCCGGCTCCACGGTGTTCCACTCGCCACAGGTCTCGCAACGGCCCGCCCATTTGGACGTAACGGCGCCACAGGTCTGGCAAACGAAACGGGTGGTGGCGGCTTTGGCCAATGGGGGCGCCTGGAGATGGGTGAGGCGGGGGTATAGCGGGTGCGGCGCGAGTCCGGGAAGGGCGGGGTTCCACCCCGAGACTCCGCCAGGAGGCCCAGGGTCCATTGGGCCTCCTGGACCTCCGCCAAGGGCGATAGCCCTTGGATCCCGTTAGTTTGTTCCCGTAATGAAGGAGGGCCTGCCCTGACGTTGATACGTCGTGGATGGCCTTCCTTCATTACGGCAACAAATGGATAGATCCCAAAGGGCCTCGCCCTTTGGCGGGAGGTTCAGGAGGGCAGTGCCCTCCTGACGGGGCCTGGGGCCAGAGCCCCATCCTTCCCTCACGCGTTCGTCAGCCCCCCATCCACCGTCAACGTCTGCCCATTCACATACGACGCCTCGACCGAGCACAAAAACCGGATCACCGACGCGACCTCCGCCGGCCCGCCAAACCGCTTCTGCGGGATCTCCAACAGCATCTGCTCGCCCCGCTCCGCAATCGTCTCCGCCGCCATCCGCGTCTCGATCACCCCCGGCGCCACCGCGTTCACCAGCACCTCGGGCGCCAGCCGCCGCGCCAAGGATCGCGTCAGCCCCACGATCCCCGCCTTCGCCGCCGCGTACGCCGGATAACCCAAACTCCCGCGCCGGTACGCGACCGAGCTGGCGAACACGATCCGCGCCGGATCGCGCGGGTCCTTGCTCCGCGCATACCGAGTCGAAAACGCCACCGCCAAATCATAGGCATTGGTCAGATTGGCCCCGATCGCCCGGTCCCACACCCCGTGATCGGCCGGATCCAGCGGATCCTTCTCATACACCCCCGCCAGATGCACCAATGCGAACACCGGTCCGCCCGCCGCCTCCAGCGCCGCGGCACAGGCGGTCGGGTTTTCCAGGTCCGAGCGGTACAGCGCCAGCCGCACCCGCCCCAAAATCTCCTGCGCGGCGTTCAACCGGTCCTGATCCCGATCGACCATCACGACATGCCCGCCCTGATCCATGAAGGCGCGCACCGTCTCGATCCCGATCCCGCCGGCCCCGCCGGTGACGATAATGCGCTTGCCGGTGAAATCGGACATCGGACCCTCCCTGGTCTGCCCCGACTATCAGATGCGCGCGGCGGCCCGTCCAGCATCGGCCGCGGGAGCCGTTATTTCCAACCCCGAGCGCACCGGATCGACGATCCCATCCACCCGCTCCAACAATTTAAGCCCAGCTTCGGCGCCATCGCCTTGCATGCGGTTTTGGGAGACGCGCTTCATCGCCATCACCAAAGTGCCCAAAGCGCGCGAGGCCTCGGCATGCGTCCGCTGCGCCTCCGCCGGATTGCGGATCATCGCGCCCACCAGATCCGTCGCACGTCCCGCCAGCATGCTCACCAGCCCATAGCCCAAGGTGTGCGCGTGCTCGGTGATGTTATCCATGACATGACGCATCCCATGCGCGAGGCTCGCCGCTTCACGCGCGCGAAACCCCAGACTGGTGCTGGATTCCTCCGCCGACACCAGCGCCGCCATCAGCCGCGCGTGATACCGGTCGGTCATCGCCAGCATCTCGCCGTCGTGCTCCCCGCTGCCGATTTGCCCCTTCAGGCGCAGCACGGCGCTCACCCGTTCCACCAGAGTATGCACCGACACCGGCTTGCCAACCCAGGCGCTGATGCCGGCGTCGCGCGCCGCCTGAATGGTGTCGGGATTGGTTTCGGCGCTCAGCATGATCACCGGCCATCCCTTACCCAACCCGCTGTTGGACAACGCCCGCAGGAAATCCAACCCGTTCATCGGCGTCATCTGATAATCGCAAATCACCAGATCGAACGTCTTCCCCGCGCACAGATCCAGCGCATCCATCCCGCCATGCGCCTGCGCCACATCCCGGCACCCCCGCCGCTGCAACGCGGATCGGATCATCGAGCGCATCACGGGGTCGTCGTCCACGCACAGCACGCGCACCGATGACAGATCGATCAGAGTTGACTGGCTCATACCCGGGTGCGGCCTCGCGTCGGCGATGCCACCACCATGCGCGCGATAGGTTAAAGCGAGGTTAAGGCGCCCTCACGCCGCCGCGATCGCCTCACCGGGAGCATGCGTCAAATGGCACGCCGATGTATGGCCAGGACCGACAATGCGCAACAGCGGCTCTTCCGACTTGCAACGATCGAACGCGTACGGACACCGCGTATGAAATCTACACCCTGACGGCGGATTAATAGGACTGGGCACATCCCCCGTCAGGATCATGCGATTCCGTGGCGCCAACGGATCCGGTACCGGAACGGCTGACAGCAGCGCGCGGGTATAAGGATGATGCGATCGCGAGAACAACGTCTTACGATCGCACAACTCAACAATTTTGCCCAGATACATCACCGCGACGCGATGCGTCAGATGCTCGACCGTCGCGAGGTCATGACTGATGAACAACAGCGCCAGGCCCAGTTCGTCTTGCAGATCGACGAGAAGATTGATGATCTGAGCTTTGACCGAAACGTCCAGCGCCGATACGGCTTCGTCACAAATAATCAAATCCGCACCCGGCGCCAACGCCCGCGCGATACCGATCCGCTGCCGCTGCCCGCCCGAAAATTCATGTGGAAACCGGTTGATCGAATCGCGCGGCAAACGGACCTTGTCCATCAACCCCTCGACCCGCTCGGTCACCGCCGCGCGTCCCTTCGCCAGGCCAAAATTCAGGATCGGCTCCGCCAGAATATCGCGCACCCGCATCCGCGGATTGAGGCTGGAGAACGGATCCTGAAACACCACCTGTACCCGCTGGCGCATCGGGCGCAATTTACTGGCGGCCATGTTGTCGATGCGCTCACCGTCCAGATGCACCTCGCCATCGGTGATCGGATACAGCCGCAAAATCGCCTTGCCGACCGTGGATTTGCCGCAGCCGGATTCGCCAACCAGCGACAAAGTCTCGCCTTTATGGATATCGAAACTGACGCCATCCACGGCGAACACATGACCCGTGGTCAGGCCCATCAACCCGCCGGAGATCGGGAAATGTTTCTTGAGGTTTATGACCTCAAGCAAGGGGCGCGTCGCACTCATGCGGCCATCCGGCGTTCGGAATGGTGACAGGCAACCCAGTGACCCGCCGCTTTCAACTCGATCGCCGGTGCCACCTGCCGGCAGAGATCCGTCACGAGTTCACACCGTCCCGCGAACGGACACCCAATGATTTTCTGCCGCAAGCTGGGCACGAGGCCGGGAATTTCCGCCAGTTTCTCCCGCCCGCCGGACTCCAACG
Source organism: Acetobacteraceae bacterium (assembly GCA_043785025.1). Taxonomy (GTDB): domain Bacteria; phylum Pseudomonadota; class Alphaproteobacteria; order Acetobacterales; family Acetobacteraceae; genus Rhodopila. The sequence continues at coordinate 2,550 of JAYVXQ010000446.1, read as the reverse complement.
AGGATCCCAGTTTCGGCACCGCGCCCAACAGCCCGCGCGTATAAGGGTGCAGCGGACGCGCGAAAATATCGTTCACGTCCGCTTCCTCGACCTTGCGCCCGGCGTACATGACGATGACCCGCTCGGCCATTTCCGCGACCACGCCCAAATCATGGGTAATCAGCATGATCGCCGAGCCCAACCGCGTTTTCAGATCGCGCATCAGGTCAAGGATTTGGGCCTGAATCGTAACGTCCAGCGCCGTGGTCGGCTCGTCGGCGATCAAAAGGCGCGGGTTACAGGCCAAAGCCATCGCGATCATCACCCGCTGACGCATCCCGCCGGACAGCTGATGCGGATATTCCTTCACCCGGCGCATGGGCGCGGGAATGCCAACCAATGTCAGCATCTCGATCGCTTTCGTCTCGGCCTGCGCGCGGTTCATGCCCTGATGCAACTGCACGGTCTCGCCGATCTGCTTGCCCACGGTCAGCACCGGGTTCAAACTCGTCATCGGCTCTTGAAAAATCATCGAAATCGCGTTGCCGCGGATATCCCGCATTTCGGGCTCCGACAGCGACAGCAGGTCTTTACCCTCGAACGTGATGCGCCCTTGAATTTTCCCGGGCGGCTCAGTGATCAGCCGCAGGATCGACATGGAGGTGACGGATTTCCCGCACCCGGATTCCCCGACGATGGCGACCGTTTCGCCGGCATCGACATGAAACGAAACGCCCTCGACCGCGCGCACAATGCCGCCGGGAGTCGCGAAATGAGTTTGCAGGTTCTCAACCTCAAGCAAAGCCATCCGCGATCAGAGCCGTTTCGCGAGGCGGGGATCGAGGGCGTCCCGCAAGCCGTCACCCAGCATATTGACCGCCAGGACGGTGATGGACAGGAAGATGGCCGGGAAGAACACGATATAAGGCTTGACCTGCCACAGCGCGCGGCCCTCGGCCATGATGTTGCCCCAGCTTGGGATGATCGGTGGCGTGCCCGCGCCAAGGAAAGACAACGTCGCCTCGGCGATCATCGCGGAGGCGCAGATGAATGTCGCCTGCACCATCAAAGGGGCCAGTGTGTTCGGCAAAATATGTTTCCAGATGATCACAGGGATCCGCGTGCCCGAGGCGATCGCCGCCTCGACATAAGGTTGCTCGCGCAACGACAGCACCACGCCGCGCACCAGCCGGCAGACGCGGGGAAATTCCGCCATGGCGATGGCGATGATGACGTTCTTCATCGAGGCGCGTGTCAGGGCCATCAGCGCGATCGCCAGCAGAATGGCGGGGATCGACATCAACCCATCCATTACCCGCATGACGATGGTGTCTAAAAACCGATTGAAGCCCGCGATCACCCCGATCAAAGTGCCGACGACCGACGCAACCAACGCGACCGAGAACCCGACCGTCAACGACACGCGCGCGCCATACAGCACCCGCGAATAAATATCGCGTCCCAACATGTCGGACCCGAACCAATACACCGCTGATGGAGGCCGCGTCCGTTTCGCGGGGGCCAGCGCCGTCGGATCCACCGTGCCAAGAAACGGCGCGAAAATCGCGATCAGCACCATCAGCGCGACCACCGATCCGCCGATCACAATGGTCGGGTTGCGATAAATGAAACCGGTGACGCGGCCCCGCTGCTTCGGCTCGGGCAGCACGTCCGGCAGAACGGGCGCGGCGGTGTGACCGCCCAGATCGATAACGGAGGTGCTCAATAGCGGATCCTCGGGTCAAACACGGTGTAAAGCAGATCGACGATCAGGTTGACGACGACATAGATGAAGCTGAACAGCAAAACGACGCCCTGGATGACCGGGTAATCCCGGCGCAAAATCGCGTCCACGGTCAACCGTCCCAGGCCCGGAATGGCGAACACGCTTTCGGTCACCACCGCGCCACCGATCAACGCGGCGAAACCGATGCCGATGATGGTGATGATCGGCACCGCCGCGTTCTTCAACGCGTGCACGAAAAGGATGCCTTTTTGCGCCACGCCCTTGGCTTTCGCCGTGCGCACGTAATCCTGCGACAGCACATCCAGCATCGCCGCCCGCGTGATCCGCGCGATCAACGCCATGTAAATCAGTCCCAGAGCCACCGCCGGCAATATCAAATTCCGCAGAAACGGCCCAAGACCTTTCGATATGGACGTGAACCCCTGCACCGGCAGCCAGTCCAGTTGCAGCGCGAAAATATACGCCAGCAAATACCCGACCACGAACACCGGCGTCGAATACCCGAACACCGCCAGCATCATCACGCCGCGATCCAGGATCGTGCCGTGCTTCCACGCCGCCAATACCCCCATCGGGATCGCCGTCGACAGCGACAGGATCAACGTCAGGATCATCAGCGACACCGTCGGCTCGATCCGCTGCGCGATCATGTGCTGCACCGGCAGATTGGTGAAGATCGAGGTGCCGAGATCGCCCTGCACCACATGCCACAGCCACTCAAAAAACCGCACCAAAAACGGCCGATCCAGACCCAATGACTCGCGGATCCGATCCACGTCGGCGGGCGTCGCCTGATCCCCCGCGATGATCGCCGCCGGATCGCC
>JAYVXQ010000445.1:0-3534 GCA_043785025.1 Acetobacteraceae bacterium | reverse complement strand
CAAGTTCGAAGGTTTCCGCGAGAAAGCATCCCATGGTTTCGTTTTAGAAATTTCGATAAAGCATTGAAATCACTCGGCCATCTTTCCGGACAGACTCTTAGAGATTGGGTGTCGACGCCACTCTCAAGCCCCGGACAGAATCTGCCATGCCCGCCACCAAAGACGATACACTGCTCCCGTTCTCTCTGCCAAACATCTGCAAGAAGAAGGTCACCGCAGCTTTCGATGGTGGACAGGTCAGTTCGGACGGCGGCGTATTTCTTTTGGCTGCTGCCGACAAGCGTCTTGGCCTGATCGACACCCTGGCGGCGCTGTTCCCGGACCATCGTGACCCTGCTCAGACCACCCATTCGTTGGCCGATATCCTGCGTGGCCGCGTCTTCGCGATCGCATGCGGCTATGCGGATGGCAACGATCTCGACGATTTACGCCATGACCCAGCCTTCAAGATAGCCTGTGGGCGGCTGCCAGAAAGCGGCGGCGATCTGGCATCGCAACCAACGATATCACGGCTGGAAAACACTCCGGACCTGCGTGATTTGATCCGGATGTCACGCGGCATGGTGGATTCCTGGTGTCAGAGTCATCCACTCCCGCCAAAGGGCATCGTGCTCGACATCGACGACACCGCCGATACCGTGCATGGCCATCAACAAATGTCACTGTTCAACGCCCATTACGATGAGCGATGCTTTCTGCCCATCCATGTATATGACGCGGAGACCGGTCATTGCGTGGTCACGATCCCGCGTGAGGGGAAAACACCCGCTGGCAAAGAGGTGCGGGCTCATATCCGCCGGTTGGTCCGCCGCATCAGGCTGCACTGGCCAGCCACGATCATTACTATTCGCGGCGACAGCCATTACGGACGGAAGGAGGCGATGGACTGGTGCGATGACAACGGCGTCAAATACATTTTCGGGTTGGGCCCCAACAAGATCCTGGCCCAAAAGGTGTTCGCCAGGCTGCACGATGTTGGCGTCCGCCGCGCAGTGGTGCAACTGGATAAGATGCGCGGCTTCGCCGCGACCCGCTACGGCGCGAAATCCTGGTCCCGTCCCCGCCGCGTTCTGGCGCGGCTCGAGGCGACACGGAAAGGCGCCGATGTCCGCTATATCGTCACCAACCTCACCAAGGGTACCGCACAACAGCTCTATGGAAACATCTACTGCGCGCGGGGCGAGGCCGAGAACCTGATCAAGCGGCACAAAAGTCAGCTGGCGTCGGACCGGACCAGTTGCCGCTAGCCAACCAAATGCGGCTGATATTGCACACCGCCGCTTATTGGCTGATGCGGACGATCCGGGACGCCATCCCGAAGTCAGAACCGCTGGCCAGCGGGGAGTTTTCGACGATACGGCTGCGATTGCTGAAGATCGCGGTGCGGGTTCGGGAAACCGGGAGCAGGATTAAGCTGGCATTCGCCGCGAATTGCCCCAATGCCGAGCTGTTCCGCGACCTGATCGGTTCATTGATCCCGCGCTCAACGTGACCGGCGGGGCGTGTGCCCATACGCGCTAACTTTTGAAAATCGCCGCATCCCTCCGCTCCCCTCCCTCATTCAATCCGCGCGAGTGTCTGCCGCCGCCGTGGCGGCTCCCGCAATCAGTCAACCCAATCGCCGCCCGCGGGCCACGCCATCCGGGCCGCATCCAGAACAACCGCCGTCAGACGCATACGCATCAGCGCGGTAAACCCCCAGATCGACACAACGCCGCGCTGTTCGCGTCCCAACCGGCGGCACAAGAGGCGAGAGTCCGAGGGGGAGAGTCCGGCCCCTCGCACCGCGCCGAGGGCCGTTCCGTATCAATCAGCAGGGCGATCAACAAAACCGCGTGGATCCAGACACGCACCATGACGCTTTGATGCACCCGGAGATGTTCCAGTCCCATCAACGATTTCAATCGTTTGAACACCAGTTCCACCTGCCATCGCCGCCGGTACAGGCTCAGGATGCGCGCGGCCGGCCAGTGTTCGCGCGGCAACGAGGTGATCACCATCACGCACCCGGCGGTGGCCAACGCCTTCTTGCTGAGCGTATGTCCAGACTTCTGGGCTTTGCGCCGCGCCGCCTCGGCCTGCTGAGGCGGCAACGGCAACACCACGACCCGCGCTGGCATCCGTCCGCGCCCGCCGGCGTCGTGGATCACCACGGTTTCATCCTGTATCCCCCCAGCCTCCGCCCGCTCGCACAGCGCCGCGCGATCGAGCGCGTCCCCGGCCAGGGTCCGTAACGCCAGCGCGTTGGCGCTCAGCCGCACGACGTAATCCGCCCCCGCCGTGACCACCGCGCGCAGGCCGCGCCAGCGTCCGTAAGCGCGGTCGCCGAGGCGGATTTCGCCCTCGGTCACCCCGCACACGTCAAGCCGTTCGCCGGTGTGACGGTCGGTCAGCTCCGCGTCGAGAAAACATTGCGCGCCCACGTCATAAACCGTGTGGAGGATGTGCTGGTTCGCCTCGTCCCCGGGTGGGCTGATCACGGTCGCGTCGACCGCGACGATACGCCGTCCGTGCTCCCTTATGGCCGCCTCGGGCCGCTCCAGTGTGGCCAGGGTGCTCACCAGCCAGGTCAGCCAGGGGCCGCATTTACGCATGCGTTTCAGCAGCGCCACGTCGGAAAACGAGGCGTGGCCGCCAGCATCGGCCCATGCGGCGATGCCCCGCATCGAGAGATCGCCGAGGACGTAGGCGAGGATCAGACGGAGCAACTGCTCGCCCGTTTTGATCACGCGCGCGCGCCGGATCGCGCCATGCGCGCGGCAGGAGGCTTCGAGGTCAAGACGGTCATTGAGCCGTTCGACGATGCAGTCCCAGGTCAGGCCCTGGAGGATGGGAATCGGTGCCATGACCTCAGCGAATCGCGGTTTGGCGGGTTTGTCAAAGTATAAGTTAGCGCGTATGGGCTTTGCCCCTGACAAACACCTTCCGATCAACCACCAACGCCTGACAGATATGGTCTGAAACGCGGCCCAGCCAGCGGGGGGATCGCGCGGCCTTCGTTATGCATAACACATAATATATGCGTGAGACTTGCATTCAAGAAAAAGCGGTGAATAAGATGGGCTAGCAGGTTCCACCCGAACCCGATGCGCCAACAAGTTCGAAGGTTTCCTCGAGAAAGCATCCCAAGCTTTCGTTTTTGAGATTTCGATAAAGCATTGAAATCACTAGGCCATCTTTCCGGGCAGACTCTTAGAAAAACAATGCCAGGGCGCGGAACGAACGGCAAGAGCGGAGCGGTATAACCAGGAGCCACGCGCAACCACACGTTCGGTGCGAGCATGGCGAGCACCGGAACTTGGCCGAAGCGCGCGCCCTGGCATCTTCGACCAAACCGGACGCTACAGGCCATCGATCCAACCGCAATGATCAAGGGGGCGGATAACGGAACGTGTCAACGACTTTGATACACCCGGGTTCGGAATTTAAGCTCTTCTATACCCCGCTCACCCGATAATCTGGAATTCCTTCGGATTGATGACCCGGAAATTGTCGGTGACCTCGTCGCACCACTCGCGCCAGTTCGCGGGTATC
>JAYVXQ010000444.1:0-3538 GCA_043785025.1 Acetobacteraceae bacterium | reverse complement strand
CGGCGGTAGAGCATCATTCAATCAGGCGGCCACACCTGATTGAATGATGCTCTACCGCCGCGGCTCATCCGCCTCTTTCCCGCTCAAATTATACTCGCGCACCGTCAGACCGGATAAAGCCGACTCCGTCGCCGCCGCCACGCCCTCGCGCAAAATCGCATCCTTCAACTGCGCCCGCGCCGTCGCGAACGGCGCCGCGGGACGCGCCCGGCGCTCCTCCGCCTTCACCACGAACCAGCCCGAAGCAGTGCGCACCGGAAACGCCGCCATCTGCCCGGACGGCAGACCGAACACCACCGCGCCAACCTCGGGCATCAAACCCTCCCGGGTCACGAACCCCAGATCGCCGCCGACCTGCGCCGTCGGATCCTTGCTCGCCCTACGCGCCACCACAGCGAAATCGGCCCCGCTTTTGATCTCCGTGATAAACCCCAGCGCGTCCTTTTCGATCGGGGTCAGGATCAGCCGCACCCGAATTTCATCCGGACCCGGCTTATTGGCGATGTCACGGTTATACCGGTCCAGCAGCGCCGCCTCGGTAATGCCCGCCGAGATCTCCCGCGTCAGGTATTCGTTCGCCAGCTCCCGGTCCGACGCCGCGCGGATATGCCGCCGCACCGCCGGATCCTCGTCCAACCCCTGCTGCTGCGCCCGCACCACCAGCGCCTGCTGCTTCACCAGCGTGTCGACCACATGGGGGAACAAAGTCTCGAACGGCAATTGCGCCAGCGACGGCGGCAGCGCGCGGATCGCGTCCCCGACATCGCCCAGAGTGATCGCCCGCCCCTCGACCTCCGCCACCACCGTGCTGGCGCTTTTGGTCAGCGGGCTTTTGTTGTCATACACCGCTGCCTTGGTATCGAAGGCGGGCGCGCTGAGATCGCCCGGCGCGGCGGGCGAGGGCACCGGCCTGATCGGCGCCTGCCCCATTGGCGTTTGCCCCATCGGCGTTTGCCCCATCGGCGTTTGCCCCATTGGCGCCTGGGCCCATGCCACCCCGCCGCCAATCCCGCCCGCCAAAACCAGAGCGAGCAGCCGCACGGCACGCCGACATCCCGCGAAAACAGCGGAACGCGGAGACGTCATCCCACCGGACGTCATCCCAGTGGGACGCGTTGCGAACATACCAGCTGGGCGCCCAGCGGGGCGCCCAGTGGGAGGCGTTGCGATCATCATAGCGGCATCCATTCCGTCAGCGGTCAGACCATGAACCCGAAGCCCGCGCCCAACCTCATGCCACAAAAACCGGCCCGCATCGGGCGCGCAACCTGTATGGTCCCAGAAAACCCCAGGAAACACCACGGGAGCACGCCATGAAATTCGGCATCCGTTATTGCAACACCGGCCGTTACGTCGACCCGGTCCCCGCCGTCGAGCTTGTGCAAGCCGCCGAGGCCGCCGGCTTCGAATCCGCCTGGACCGTAGAGCACACAGTCATACCGCGCGGTTACCAATCCGCTTACCCCTACGCGAGTGATGGCCGTCTGCCGGGTGGGGAGGGCGATTTCGTCCTGCCCGACCCGCAAATCTGGATGGCCTATGTCGCCGCCCGCACGACCACCATCAAACTCGCCACCGGCATTCTGATCCTGCCCCAGCACAACCCGGTGATCTGCGCCAAACAGGTCGCCACGCTCGATCACATGTCCGGCGGCCGCGTCCTTCTGGGCATTGGCGTCGGCTGGCTCCGCGAGGAGTTCGAGGCACTGGGCGTCCCCTTCGCCGAACGCGGCGCGCGCACCGAGGACTACATCCACGCTTTGCGCGCCCTCTGGTCGATGGACGTCCCGACCTATGAAGGCCGCTTCGTGCGATTCCGGGAGGCGTTCATGCGCCCGAAACCGGTCAACGGCACCGTGCCGATCATCATCGGCGGCCATTCCAAAGCCGCCGCCGCGCGCGCCGGAAGGCTGGCCGACGGGTTCTTCCCCGCCCGCGGCGCCTCGCCGGAGTTGCTCGCCGTCGTGCACGCGGCGGCGGAAGCGGCGGGCCGCGATCCCCGCGCGATCGAGATCACCGCGAGCATGCCCGACGATCCGGCGGAAATTTCGAAGCTGGCCGCGCGGGGGATTTCCCGGGTGCTGGTGCCGGTCACGGGCATGGGCGGGTTGAAAACCGCGGCGCGCGGGGTGGATGGGGTGCTGGGGTGGAAGGATACGATCGCGCGGTATGCGGGGGTTTGAGGGGACGCGGGCGGCGATTGATGATTGGTCGGGGAATGGGTAATCGGGTGGGAGATATCTCATTTCCGGTTCGTGCTGATTGCCCTTGGGCGACCCAAAATCCAGGGCTTCACGGCGCGTAGATCTCCTCAACCTGGATCTCGATCCCCGGTGGATCCAGCCGTAGCAGCCCAGATGTGAGGGTGATCGTGACGATCGTTCCGTCCTCGGTGCGGCGATGATGGGCGACCTGCTGGCGATCGGCCCATACGATCAGGTAATGACGGACGGTCGGCAGACGGAAATACTCCTGAAGTTTCCAGGCGCGGTCCGTCGCACTCGTACTGGGCGACAGAACCTCCACGACAATGAGCGGATCGGGCACCGCGATGGCGTCCCCGGGCAGAAGTTTGCCTCCGCATCGTACGACGCAGTCGGGCTCATAGTCGCTGTCGCCGACCGCGAGCGTCATCCCGTCCGTGAAAACCTGGCATGGCAGGCCGGCTTTTTTGACCGCCTGGCGCAGCGCGTCGCGCACGTTGCCCTTGGCGAGGTTGTGGTTCGCACGCTCGGGCGTCCTCGCCACCACGACGCCCCCGACGCGCTCAAACCGGCCACGGTCTTGTTGGGCGGCCCATACCCTGAACGCTTCGCGGCCCATTCGGGAGGCCGGTTCGATTGCAGCACTCATGGCTCTAAATCCTTGCAGCCCAGACTTCTGGCCGCGGCCATGAATGATCCGTTCGGCGGGGATGCGGTGATGGTTTCCGGGCGGTGTCGCGACGGATCATGACACATCCAGCGTGAGGCCGCACCAGAAAGCCGTGTTCGCGTGGACGGGGCCAGATGCTCGAAAATTCGCTCAAAAACGAGGGTCAATGAGAAGGCGCGAATCGGCGATTTGATCCGGCGGTATTGGAGACGAAATACCGCAAAAACTCATAATCAATTGATACTTCTCATAATATCTGGTAAAGTTTGGCATGACCACGGTCTTCACACCACGCCTCGATATTTTGCCCCCAGCGCAACGTCGCCTGTGGGACGAGTTCGATGACGTGCCACCGGAATTTGTGTTGTATGGAGGCACCGCGCTCGCACTCCATTTCGGACATCGCCAATCCGTGGACTTCGATTTCTTCGGAACGAGGCTGCTCGATCCGGCGCATCTTATTCCCGCCATGCCGTTCCTCGCGGATGCGATCGTCACACAGCGCGAGCCAAACACATTCAGTTGCACAGTGGACAGAGGCGGCGTGATCAAGCTGTCCTTCTTCGGGGTGCCGGGCATTCCCCATCTGACAACGCCGCTGATCGCGCCTGACAATGGCTTACAGGTCGCGTCCTTACTCGATCTCGCGGGGACAAAAACATCG
>JAYVXQ010000443.1:0-3547 GCA_043785025.1 Acetobacteraceae bacterium | reverse complement strand
GGTGCCGGCACACAGAATCGAACTGTGGACCTACTGATTACGAATCAGTTGCTCTACCGCTGAGCTATGCCGGCCTGCCGACGCAAGCCTATAACGGCGCGGCGGCGCCTTCGCAACCACAACCGCGCGCTCACGATCCCAGCTAACACCCGGCCCCCCCTGGTTCCCGAGCATCGCCACGCTATCTTATCCCAATGGTTTCGCGGCCCCTGTCCACCCAACCGCATCTGCTGGAATGCGGCGATTGCGGGACGATCCAGCATTTGCCCGCGATCGCACCCGGCGAACGCGCGATTTGTCCGTTTTGCGACGCCGTGCTGCGTCAGGCCCGCCGCGACCCGTTCACACCGCCGCTGGCGCTCAATCTCGCGGCGCTGGCGATGTTCGCGGTTGGCGCGCTGCTCACCCTGATGTCGGTCAGCTCCGGCGGGAAATCGCGCGACGCGGGGTTGTTCACGGGACCCGCGGAACTCAGTGATTTCGGATTGTGGGAGCTGTCGGTGGTGATCCTCGCCACCACGGTCGCGGTGCCGTTGGCGCGCATTCTGTGCATGCTCGCGGTGCTGATCGGGTTGCGGCTGGAGCACCGCCCGCCCGGCGTGCGCATCCTGTTCGCCTGGATTTCCCATCTGCGGCCCTGGTCCATGGTGGAGATTTTTCTTCTGGGCTTGTTCGTCGCCTATGTCCGGTTGAGTGACATCGTCCATATCGACATCGGTCCGGCGATCGCGGGCCTCGCGGGACTGACGATCGCCATGGTCGCCGCCGACGCCGTGCTGGATGAGCATGCGATCTGGGAGGCGCTGGACGAACAGCAGCCGAAGAACCCGGAGCCGCGGCATCCCGCGCATTTGCTCGGGGCCAAGCTGAGCATGATGGGGTGCGATACCTGCAAACTGGTCAGCCGCGGACGCGAGGGGGCGTTGTGTCCGCGCTGCGGTTTCGCCCTGCATCACCGCAAGCCGCACAGCCTGACCCGCACATGGGCTTTGATGATCGCGGCGGCGGTGCTGTATATTCCGGCCAACACCTATCCCATTCTGACCGTCATTCAATTGGGCGCGGGCCACCCCAGCACGATCCTCGGCGGTGTGCGTGAATTGTTGGAAGCGGGGATGTGGCCGCTGGCGGCGCTGGTATTCTTCGCCTCGATCGCCGTGCCCATGCTGAAATTCGCGGGCCTTTCGCTGCTGCTGGTGACGACGATGCGCGGGATGCGGACGCGTCAGGCGGACCGGACCGTGCTATACCGGATCGTCGATGCCGTGGGACGCTGGTCTATGATCGATATTTTCATGGAGTCGATTCTGGTGGCCCTCGTGCAATTCGGTGCCGTGGTGACGATCGCGCCGGGCGTGGGGGCGATCGCCTTCGCCGCCGTGGTGATCCTGACGATGCTGGCGGCGCGATCGTTTGACCCCAGGCTGATCTGGGATCGCGCGGCGGACCCCGAGCCCGAGGCCGGACCCGAGACGGGTCTTCAGGACCCATTGTTCGGGAAAAGCCTTCATGAGTGACGAGCTTCCGGTCGCCATCGTCCGCGACCGCGCCAGCCGGCGGGCCCGGATCTCCCTGATCTGGGCTATTCCGATCGTGACGTTGCTGGTCGCCGGCTGGTTGGGCTGGGATACGCTCAGCAAGCGGGGGCCGGAGATCACGATCCGGTTCGACTTCGCCTCTGGCCTGCAGCCGAAACAATCGCGCATTCGCAATCGCGATGTCGATCTCGGCACGGTCGAGAAAGTCGCGCTCAGTCCCGACCGCCGCCACGTCATCGTGACCGCGCGCATGAGCCGGGAGTCGCAGTCGCTGCTGACCGATACCGCCAAATTCTGGGTGGTGAAGCCGCGGTTCTTCGCGGGCGCGGTGTCCGGCCTCGAAACGTTGATTTCGGGGTCGTATATTCAGTTGGAGCCGGGGACGGGAGGCTCCCCCGCCACCGGGTTCGTCGGTCTGGAAGACCCGCCGGTGCTGCGCAGCGAGGTGCCGGGCCATTCGTTTCAATTGAAAGCGGCGCGGATCGGGTCGCTCAATCCGGGGTCGCCGATCCTGTTTCGCGATCTGGTAGTGGGGGAGGTCCTCGGCTGGGATATCGGGGAAATGGCGACCGAGGTCACGATCCATGCCTTTGTGCGCGCGCCCTATGATCGTTACGTTCACGACAGAACGGTGTTTTGGAACGCGTCCGGCGTGGCGGTGAATTTCGGCGGCAGCGGGGTGAAGCTGGAGCTGGAATCGTTACGCGCTTTGGTGCTTGGCGGGGTTGCCTTCGATTCGCCCGACAATGCCGCCGACACGCCGATGGCGAAAGAAAACCACGTGTTCCAGTTGGAGGCGGACCGCCAATCCGCCAAGGCCGCGATGTTCGACCGGCGGTTGCGGTTTGTCAGCTATTTCCAGACCTCGGCTTCGGGGTTGGATGCCGGCGCGCCGGTGATCATTCATGGCATCCGAATCGGGGTCGTGACGGATGTCAGACTGCGTTATCAACCCGACACCGAGATTATCGACGTCGCGGTGCATTACACGTTCGAACCGGGCCGGGTTTTGGGCCTGGAAATGCCCGCGGATGGGGTGGGGATGGACGGCAAGATGACCGATCTCGTGCAACGCGGGCTGCGCGTCCGTCTGGCGAGCGCCAGCCTGGTGACGGGATCGAAACAATTAGTGCTGGATCTGCTGCCCGCCACACCCGCCGCCGTGCTGCGCAAAGAGGGCGATGAATTCGTGCTGCCGCCGATCGAGGGGGATCCGGGGGATATCACCGTCTCGGCGGGGGCTTTGGTGGCGCGGTTGCAGACGATCCCGTTCGAGGAGATCGGCGATAATCTCAACAAGACGTTGGCCGGGGCGAACGGGACGATCAACGATCCGAAATTGCGTCAGGCGATCGCCAATCTGTCATCGACGTTGAACACGGCGCATGATTTCCTGAATTCGGTGAGCCGGGGTGTCGATCCGGTGCTGAAAGGATTGCCCAAAATGGCGGCGAATTTGGATGAGGCGATCAAGCACGCGAACCAGTTGGTGGCGTCGCTCGACACCGGCTATGGCGGCGGATCGCCGTTTGGGCGGGATACCGGGCGGTTGATGCTGCAACTGACGGACGCGGCGCGGGCGGTGCGGATCCTCGCGGATTTATTGGCGCGACACCCGGAGGCGCTGATCCGCGGCCGGGCCGAACAAGAGGTGCGTTAGGGATGGATCGTGTGGTGTTGGGGCGGCGTGGGTTGATGCTCGCGGCGGCCGTCGGGTTGGGCGGGTGCCGGTCGTCGAACCCGGCTTTGTATACGCTGGATGTGCCTGCTGGTCCCGTGCGGCGGGGCGGGCCCAGGGTGATCGAATTGAGGACGGTGGGGCTGGCGCGGTATTTGGAACGGAGTCAGATCGTGCGATCGTCAGAGAATTTCCGGCTGGATGTGCTGCCCGACGATTGGTGGGGGGAGCCGTTGGACGCGATGACCGGACGCGTGTTGTCGCGGGCGTTGGGGCAGCGGATGCCGGGCAGCACGGTGTATCAGGAAAGCGGGGCGATCTCGACCCGGCC
>JAYVXQ010000442.1:0-3551 GCA_043785025.1 Acetobacteraceae bacterium | reverse complement strand
CAACGCCAACCCCAAAGGACCAAACCCCCATGACCCTACGCGCCGGCCGGGAATTTCTGGCCATCCCCGGACCCACGACGGTGCCCGACGAGGTGCTGCGCGCCATGCACCGCCCAGCGATCGACATCTACGCGGGGTCACTGCTGGCGCTGACGGAAAGCCTGCACCGCGATGTCCCCAAGGTCTTCGGCACCTCGGGCCGCGCCTATATCTACATCGCCAACGGCCACGGCGCCTGGGAAGCCTCGCTGACCAACGTCTTGTCGAAGGGCGACAAGATCCTCGTCCTGGAAAGCGGCCGCTTCGCCGTGGGCTGGGGCGACTACGCGCGCCGCCTGGGGTGCGAGGTCGAGATCCTGAAAGGCGATATGCGCCGCGCCGTCCGCCCCGAGGAGGTCGAGGCCCGGTTGAAAGCCGACAAGGGCAACACCATCAAGGCGCTCCTGGTGGCGCAGATCGACACGGCCTCGGGCGTGGTCAATGACATCGCCGCGATCAGCGCGGCCCGCCGTGCCGCCGGCCACGACGCGCTGCTGATGGTCGACGCGGTCGCGTCACTCGGCTGCATGCCGTTTGAGATGGATACGTGGGGCGTGGACGTCGCGATGGCCGGCTCGCAGAAGGGCCTGATGATGCCGCCAGGCCTCGGTTTCGTCGCGGCCAACGATCGCGCGCGCGCCGCGCACAAAAAAGCCGGGTTGCGCACGCCCTACTGGGACTGGACCGAACGCGAGGGCGAGGCGCATTACGTGAAATACGCCGGCACGCCGCCCGAGCACATGCTGTTCGGCCTGCGCCAGGCGCTCGATCTGCTGTTCGAGGAGGGGATGGAGATCGCCTTCCGCCGCCACCGCCTGCTGGCCGAGGCGACGCGCCGCGCGGTGGAGGTATGGTCGCAAGGCCAGGCGCTGACGTTCAACATCATCGCGCCACAAGAACGATCTGACACCGTGTCCGTAGTGCTGACCCCCGGTTGCGACCCCGATGCGCTGCGGACCTGGTGCCGGGAGCATTGCGGCGTGGTGATTGGCCACGGCATCGGCGATCTGGCCGGTAAGGCGTTCCGCGTCGCCCATATGGGGCATGTCAACGCGCCCATGATGCTCGGCGTCCTCGGTGTGATCGAGATGGCGCTTGGCGCATTGGGCATTCCGCACGGGCCGGACGGCGTGAAGGAGGCGATTGCCTGGTTGGGCCAGCAGGTAGGCCCAGAGACACCCGCATCGGTGACATCGTAGCATGGGCGCTCGCACCGCACCCGAATTATCCGCGCGGGCCGTGTGACGCGGAAGCAGCTTCATCTTGGCGCCATCATGCGTCCGGTCGCCATCCACACGGCATGGTGGCGCTATATGGGCGCGTATCCCGACGCCAACTTCAACCTGAAGCACCTCGTGCGTTTCATTCGGATGCTGGAACAAGCGCGGTTCGATGCCTTCTTCATGGCCGACCACCTGGCGGTGCTCAATATGCCGATCCGGGCGTTACGCCGCAGCGCGACCGTGACCTCGTTCGAGCCGATGACGCTGCTGTCCGCGCTCGCGATGGTGACCGACCGGATTGGCCTGGTCGCGACGGCATCGACGACCTTCGACGAACCCTATCACGTTGCCCGCCGGTTCGCGTCGCTCGACCACATCAGCAACGGCCGCGCGGGATGGAATGTCGTCACCACCTCCAACCCCGACGCGGCGCTCAATTTCGGGTTGACGGACCATGTGGAGCACGATGAACGCTACCGGCGGTGCGAGTTCCACACGGTCGTCACCGGTCTTTGGGACAGTTGGGCCGACGACGCGTGGCTTCATGACCAGGTAAGCGGCGTCTTCGTCGATCCCGCGAAAATGCACGTCCTCGATCATAAAGGTGAGCATTTGACGGCGCGCGGTCCATTGAACATCGCGCGGCCCGTCCAGGGCTGGCCGGTCATCGTCCAGGCCGGCGCATCCGAGGCGGGCCGGCAATTCGCCGCCGAAACCGCCGAAGTCGTGTTCGCCAGCAGCAGAACGATCGAGGACGCGACAGCGTTTTATAAAGATATCAAGGCGCGCGCGATCGCAGCGGGACGCTCCGCCGATCATGTGAAAATTCTGCCCGGCGCGCTCGTGACCGTGGGACGCACGCGCGCGGAGGCACTTGAAAAGAAAGCCTTGCTCGACAGTCTCGTGCATCCCGAAAGCGGTATTCCAAATTTGTCGATCCGGCTTGGCATCGACGCCTCGGCGTTCGATCTCGACGCGCCATTGCCCGAAATTCCACCGTCCAATCAGAGTCAAAGTCAGCGCGATACACTCGTCGCTTTGGCGCGCCGTGAAAATTTGACCGTCCGTCAACTGGCCCAACTGGCCCAACTGGCGGGCGGCTTCGGCGGGCTCGAATTCACCGGAACGGCCCATGAGATCGCTGACACGATGCAATCGTGGTTGGAAACCCGTGCCGCCGACGGGTTCAATATCATGTTCCCAACCATCCCCTCTGGGCTTGACGATTTCGTGGACCTCGTCATCCCCGAGCCGCGGCGCCGGGGTATTTTCCGTGAGGAGTACGAGGGGACAACCCTGCGCGATCATTTCGGTTTGCCACGGCCCGGAAACCAATTTTTTCCGTTGGGCCAAAGCATCATCCGGTCGGGCGGATACACCTGACCGGATAGGTTCCGTGAGCCAACGCGATCGGAAACCGCTCTACGTCTCGGATCATTCAGCGCCGACGGAACACCAAACTCAGATTATTGGCGGGCATCGCGATACGGTCCGGCGCCGTGAACCCATGCAGGCTGACGAGCGCGGCGATGTCGTCCAGATCGCGTATGCCCCAGGACGGCTCGCGCGCCCGCAAATCCGCGTCGAATTTCGCGTTGCCGGCGCCGGTATGGACGCCGCCCTCGCGGAACGGGCCATACAGGAACAGCACCCCGCTTTGGCTCAGCACCCGCGCGGCGCCCGCGACCAGTCCCAATGTGGCGGTCCACGGCGCGATGTGGATCATATTGATCGCGACGACCGCGTCCGCCGTGGCGACCGGCCAGGCATCAGCGGCGGCATCGAGCGGCAGTGGCGGCAACAGATTTGGCTGGTCTGTGCCGTCGCGCCAGGCCGCGATACTCCGCAAGGCCTCCGGGTCGAGATCGGTCGGCTGCCATATCACCTCAGGGAGCGCGCGGCTGAACCACACGGCATGCTCGCCGGTGCCGCTGGCGATCTCCAGGACCCGCGCTGCTCGCGGTAAATGATCGCGGAGCACACGCAGGATCGGCTCATGATTGCGCGCGGCGGCGGGCGCGGATCTGGCGGCGGACGTCATCCGGGTGGGAACTCCCTGCGTGGTGTATACCGCGATATCGTTACAATGTCATCACCACCTATAGACATCCCGTAACGTTCCGCCCATCAGCATCGCCTTGTCGCTCTCGGACAGATGTTTGGTGTCGCGGAAGGGCGCGACGCCCTGTTCCCCGGCGTTGCCGATATGTTTGTCGAGATCGACGACGAGCAGCGCCATGACCGGCTCCTGAGACATGAGACGATCATGGTAGCGCAAACCCGCCAGGC
>JAYVXQ010000441.1:0-3553 GCA_043785025.1 Acetobacteraceae bacterium | reverse complement strand
CGATCACCGGATCATGCGCCAGATACACCACGCCCATCGCGCCAAAGCCCAGTACCCGCTCCACGCGATAGCGGCCGATGACCTCTGGAATATCGCGTGGCGCCGCCACGATCAGCCGTCCAACATTTTCATCGCCGTCGTCAGGCTGCGTCCCATCCGATTGAAGGATTGCGCGAGTGAGGCGATTTCATCATGGCCTTTGACCTCGATCGCCGCGATCTCGCCGCCGCCTCCGGTGCTGACCTCGGTCGCGCGTCCGGCGATCGCGCGGATCGGGCGGATCACCAGATAGTGCAGCATGATATTCAGCAGCAGCAGCGCCGCGCCGAACACCACCGCGATGCCGGCCAGGAATGTGATGAACGTGGTGTTGGCGCGGCGCAACGCGACCTCCATCGGCACCGACACGATTTGCGCGCCGATCACCTCGTTCAACGTCCAGCCGAAGCCGTTTCGCGGGCCATAAATGTCGATCATCGACACGGGCGCGGCTTGTGGCGTCGCGTGACAGACCAGACAGTCCTTGCTTTCGATACGGGTCGGCGCCGCGATCGACAGGATCGGACCGGCCGGCGTCTCGCGCGTGATGATGATGGTTTTCAGCGCGGCATCGGCGCGGAATCCGTTGATCACCTCGGCCTCCTCCGGGGTCGCGAGATCGGCCGGATTGGTCGGGTTCAGCGCCGACTCGCGATAGGTGTAATTCGGAAACCGGCGCGAAAAGGCACGCTGCGTCGTCACGGCGGCGAAGGCGGGGATCGTGTGCGGCAGGAAACGCGTGGCGCTTTGGGCCGCCAGCAAGGGCGCGATTTCGGTCACGGTGTAGGCTCGGATCGCCTCGGCCTCGGCCGCGATCAGGCGGGCTTCCGTGATGACCTCGTCGCGCGCGCCGTTCCGGATCAGCGGCCACGACAACGCCGAGGCAAGCCCCAGGCTGACCAGAAAGGCGGCCAGCAGCGCGAGGTTGAATTTGGCTCTCAATCCCATGCGGCGCGGTCCTTGGGTGGGGTCATGGCGTGGCGAGCAGCCGGCGTGTCTGCCCAGGGTTGAGCGCGCCGTTCATCGGGGCCTGAAGCTCATGCTGGAAGCGGCGGATGGCGGCGCGGGTTTTGGGTCCGAACACGCCGTCGGCGGCGCCGGCGTAGTATCCGAGGCGGGTGAGGGCGGCCTGGATGACACGCCGGTCGGCCGCGGTCATCTGGCTTTCCTCGGGACCCTGGAGCGGATCATGGGCGGTCAATGACGGGCCCGCTGACGGGCTCCCTGACGCGGGCGCGGTCGGGGGCGCCGTCGGGGGCGCCGTCGGGGGCGCCGGTGCGACGGGCGGTGCGACGACCGGGGGTGCCACGACCGGGGGTGCCACGACCGGGGGAGCTGGCCCCACCAACACCCCCGCACCCGAGCCTGCCCGGCTCAGCGAAACGACCGCCGTCTTCATCCCGCCCAAACGCTCACGCACGGCCGCGAACAGCGCGCTCACCTCCACCCGAGGTTCTCTCAACAGCGGAATGAGCGTCGTCGCCAGCGGCGTAGGCGCGTCGCCCGCCGCCTCGGTGACGCCCAACAGCGCCAACCCTTCGGGCAGATCCGGCTGATCCAGCATGCCCAAAGGCAGGTCGTCAGATGTGTTGGGCGGTCTGACGAGGTCGAGGATCACCAGAGCGGTGCCGACCCCCGCGCGGGCCACGGTATCGCCGAACACCTTGGCCAGCATTCCCTGCGACAGCGGTGCGAGGGCCAGAAATGCGAATTGTTCCCGCGCGGCTTCTATGCGGGCGGCACTGCTATCCCGTAGTCGTCTGCCTGGTGCATTAATCAAGAACTGCGCAGTAGGGAAGAGTTTGACGTGACGGGGCGTTAAGGCTGCCAAAATCTTATGCCTTTCCGTCAATAAGCCAATTTGCAAAAGCCAAAAGGATCGTCAGCGGTGCAAGCAGGATTCCCGGGATATAGAAAATCGGGGTGATCTGTTGATCCGTCCTCCCAGACACCAGATAGCGAGTTGCAAAGGCGCCACCAAAAAACCAAATAATCGCGACCCCTACGACAACGAAAACTCCTAACGGGGGTGGCACACCAGTATCCGGCGTCTGCCCCCAGGCATGCACCGGCGCTGCAACGGCGACGGCGAGAAGGAAGATTGTGGTGGGACGGCCGCCATGGGTGGTTCCTTCGTGGGCATTTGGCGACGCCCAATAAAGGACGACCCGGCTAGGGTTGCATAGCCCTTCGGCTCAGGGGTGACGCACGGCAGGTCATCACGATCAGAGAGTCCGTTGTATAAATCAAGATTAACGCAGCAAAATCAGCAGCCTGAAAACAACGGGCTTTCTGCTGCATATATCAGGCGCATAAGTGTGGCATGATTTACGGCTATGCAAGGGTATCCACGGACGGCCAGAGCGTCGCGGCACAGGTGGCGGAGCTCACCAAGGCCGGAGCCGTCAGGTTGTTCCGCGAAACGGCGAGCGGCGCACAGACCGACCGCACCCAGCTTCGGAAGGTGCTGACCGAACTGGACTCCGGCGACGTGCTAATGGTGACGCGGCTTGACCGCCTCGCCCGCTCCACCCGCGACCTGTTGAACATCCTCGCCACCATCACCGACCGCAAGGCCGGATTCCGATCCCTTGGCGATGCATGGGCGGACACCACGACGGCGCACGGGCGGCTCATGGTGACGGTGCTGGGCGGCCTTGCCGAGTTCGAGCGCGACCTTATCCGCAGCCGCACAGGTGAAGGCCGGAAGCGAGCCATAGAGCGCGGCGTGAAGATGGGGCGGCCGCCGAAGCTTACCTCGCACCAGAAGAAAGAGGCGCGACGCCGCATCGATGCTGGCGAGACGACGCGGGAAATCGCGCTAAGCTATACCCGGATCACTCAGAAATCCGGGTATCGTTTTGGTTTCGCGCCCGCCGCCACGCCAACCCTGGGCGCGTATACCCGGATTTCCACGAAACCCGCGTATACAACGTTCACAACAGCACGATATCGAGGCTGGCAGGATAACGGTGCATATGGGCAATCGCGAAGTCCGCTGCAATTCGTGTGGTACACGCAATCGTGTAGCTTCGTATTCTATGTCGCTTTCGCCAAAATGCGGGAAATGTGGAACGGCTCTCCCAGAGCTGCGCATGACACGATGCCATCGGCTGTTTTATCGGTTCCGATTTATGGCGCCTCTCGCAGTAGTTCTGGTTCTTTTCGCGGGATACGGGGGAATTATTCCGTTACAAAATACGCTCAAAACATTGGGAGCCTACGTTAAGCCTACGAGCAATGATGGAAAACTCACCCGCCCCGACACGACTAACCTGACAGTCAAGTTGTTATCTCCGAATGACGGGTATTCCTCAAACCCCATGTGGCCGACAAGCACGGCACTGCCCTCACTCGCCAAACCGACTGTGCGCGAAGCTTCTGCTTCCGTGTGCCCCGTGCCACTGAAAAACGGTCAGATTATTAGTGGTCACCGCACAACTTCACACCGAAGCCACACGCTCGAAATTGACAACGGGTCGAGAGGTAACGCAATAGTCAAGGTACGCGATGC
>JAYVXQ010000440.1:0-11454 GCA_043785025.1 Acetobacteraceae bacterium | reverse complement strand
TTTTCGATGACCTCGACGCGCAGACGGCGTTCGACGAGCGCCACCGGTTTGGTCCAGCGCTGATCATACAGCACGGGCATGCGTAAGTCGCGAATTTCGAGAATATCACGAAAACCGCGAGTGGTGATCAGGCCGGTACGCGCGCCTTTGCCTTCCAGCACGGTGTTCGATCCGACGGTGGTGGCATGCAGAATGTCGGTGACGGGTCCGGGTTCGCGCGCCAGCAGCGCCTGCAAACCGGCGACGATGCCATCGCCGTAATCATGCGGGGTGGACGCGGTTTTATGGGTGATGACGCGGCCGTCGTCGGTAATGGCGACGAAATCCGTGAAAGTGCCGCCGATGTCGATGCCGATGCGCAGGGTCATGCCGCTGGCTCCCACGCCACCGCGGGTAACGGTTTTCGGGTGGCGCGCAGGCTTGCGCGCAAGAATGCGGTCGCTTCGTGGTCGATCACGGGTGGATCGCCTTCGGCCACGACGCCATAATCGCGCGCGGCGCCCTCGATGGTCACCAGACCATCTCGTAGGTCTTTCGCGACCAGGGCCAGATCGCGATCCAGCGCGGGACCGTGGCCGCCCGCACCAGGCAATTCGTGGCGGAAAATCTGGCCGCGGCGCAGGGTCATGGTCAGTTTGGCGTGGAGTTTTTCCTCGGTCGGCAGGCCGGGGTCGAGGATGTTGCGGCCGAAGGCGCCCGGTCCGCCGCCTTGCAATCCGTAGGGTCGATGGGTCTGGCGGTCAGCGCGAACCTGCAGGATCCCCTCATCGGCGAGCATACGCCAGGTTTTCCGCTGCGCCATCCCGCCGCGGAAGCGTCCGGCGCCGCCGGTGTCGGGGACGAATTCATAGTCCAGAACTTCCAGCGGGTTTTCCGCCTCGATCACTTCGACGGAAAAACTCGCCATATTCGCGAACATGCAGGTGTTGCCGTCCAGGCCGTCAGCCCATGGCCGCGCGCCCCAGGCGCCGGAAATGAAGTCGACATAAATGAACGGGGTGAGGTCTTTGTCGTAACCGCCAATCGTGAGACCGGTATTGCCACCGTCCGAAGCGGCGAAGACCCGGTCGGGATACAGTTGGGCCAGCGCGCCGAACGCGCAGTCGGTGCCTCGAAATCCGGTCAGGCCGCGGGCGGCGCAGGCGGCGGGCAGTTTGCCGTGCGTGATCGTTCCCAACGGCGCGATGATTTTGATCGGGCGGAAAACGCCGTCGTTGTTGGGCATGTTGATCGACAGGACGGATTTCACCGCCGTGAAACTCATCGCGGCCGTATAGCTCAGCGTGTTGTTGATCGCGCCTTTAACCTGGGCCGCGCTGCCGGTCCAATCGACCTCCATCGTGTCGCCGCGCTTGCGGATGGTGCAGACCAGGGGGATGGGCACGCCGATGTCGATCTGATCGTCGTCGATCCAGTCGGTGAACGTCGCCTCCCCGTCCGGTAGTTCCAGTAGGCAATGACGGGTCAGGCGTTCGGAGTAGTCCATCATTTCGGTCATTAAAGCGCGCACGCCATCGGCGGTATGGCGCGCGACCAGATCGGCCATGCCGCGGGCGGCGATCTCGCAGGCCGCGAGTTGGGAGCGGATGTCGCCGAACACGCGATTGGGCAGGCGGACGTTACGCTCGATCATGCGGAACAAAGTCGTGTTGGCTTTGCCTTTTTCATAGAGTTTTAACGGCGGGATCCGCAAACCCTCGGCGTAGATTTCGGTGCTGTCGGAGGCGTTGGATCCCGGCACGCGGCCGCCGACATCGGTGTGGTGGCAGATCGTGGCGGCATAGGCGACGACGGCGCCATCGGAGAACAACGGTTTGAAAATGAAGATATCCGGCAAATGCATGCCGCCGTCATAGGGATCGTTATTGATGAAAATATCGCCCTCGTCGATGTCGTCGCCGAAATGCGCGAGGACCGCCTGCAACGCGACGGGGATCGAGCAGAGATGACCGGGCAGCGACAGACCTTGCGCGACCAGGCGGCCCTGTTCGTCACAAATCGCGGCGCTGTAATCCATGATGTTTTTCAGCACGCCGGAATACGCGGTGCGGTAGATCGTCAGCACCATTTCGTCGCCGACGGCGGAGATCGCGTTTCGGAACAGTTCCTCGGTGATCGGATCGGACATCGCGCACGGCTCGCTGTTGCTGCGGTGCGATCCGACCACCGATGGCGCTGTCAGGCAAGGCGGATACGGCGTTCCAGCGGCACCGAGCGGCAATCCATTTCATAATCCAGTCCGACGACCGGCGGGCGGGCGAGATGCCACGTCAGGCCGTGGCGCACGGCCCCGCGGCGGGCGATCTCGTCCTGAAGAAAAGGATGCAGGTCGTAGACGGTATAGACCTGTGACGCCGTCGTATCGGACCACGTAAACCCGAGTGCCGCCATGCGCTGTTCCATGCGGCTGAGGACGAACACGCCTTTCTCGCGCATCGCGTCGGGGCTGGTGTCGCCGAAGCGGACGGTGCGTTCGCGGTAGGAGGCGTGGCCTTCCTCGGCCTCTCCGCTGCCGGAGATCACGAACGATCCGGACGCACCCGGTTTCGGGCGCGCGAAGCTGAAGGCGTGGAACGAAGGTTCAGCGGGTTTGCCGATTTCCGGGCAGACATTGCTGCGCGCCACGGGGTTTTTGTCGTCCTTCATGACAGCCCAACGTTCCAGCGTGCCGCAATACAGGCGGTTGAAAGCGATGAACCCGGCCTCGGTGAACGGCGCGGGCGAGCGGAGTTCGCAGGCGGCGAAACTCAGGACGCCGGGTCCCTCGGCGGTTAGGAAGTTTTCGATGAAGGCGAAACCGGCCGCGAGCGGGACCGGAGTTTGGAACGTCACCCGTTCGATCTCGAACCCATCGAGGGCGGCGATTCCGGCGGAATATTGGAACACGCCGGGGACGTAACGATATCCGGCGGCGGGCAGCGCGATCGATGTGGTCATGATCAGCGCGCCCGGAAATTGGGTTTGCGCTTTTCCTTGAAGGCGGCGATGCCTTCTTGCATATCCTCCGACTGACGCACACGGGCGATGGTCTGGCTGATGCCAACCATGCGCTCGATCGGGCCGACCGGCATGACCTCGGCGACCAGCCGTTTCAGGGCGCCGATCACCAGCGGGGCCGAGTCCAGCAATTCGCGAGCCATCTCCAGCGCCACGGTTTCATGCGTGCCGTTGGGCACGACACGATTGACGAAGCCGACGTCGTAAGCGCGTTGCGCGGAAACCTTGGAGCCCAACAGCATGATTTCCATCGCCAGCTTGTGCGGCATGCGCGTCACGAGCGAGCTGATGCCGCCCGCCGTGGTGCCCAATTTGGCCTCGGGGTAATAGAACGTGGTGCTTTCGGTCGAGACCATCAGGTCGCACATCATGACCATCACGATCGCGCCGCCGATGACCCAGCCGGTGGTGGCGGCGATGATGGGTTTTTCGGTGTCGTAGCCAATCGTCGGGATGGCGCGCCACAGCTCCGGCAGATTGGACACATCGGCGCCGGAGCTGAAGGCTTTTTCACCGGCGCTGCTGAGCACGGCGACGCGTTTGGTGTCGTCGGCGTCGAAGCGTTTGAACGCGGCCTGCAATTCGACGGCGACGTCCTGATTGATGGCGTTCAACCGCTCCGGCCGATTGATGCGGATGATGGAAATGGCGCCCTGATCTTCGACGGTCACGGCTGGCATGGGTGTTCCTCCGGTTCAGTCGGCGATTATTTCATGCCTTGATCGGGCCTTCAAAGGCAGCCCATGCGGTCGGGGCCTCGCGGACCAGGATTTTGAGCGCGGTGACGGCGCGCCCGCCATTCCCCAGACGGCCATCGGCGCAGGCGCCGGCAAGCAAACCGTGGATGTGAAAAGCGACATATTCCGTGGTCGTATTGATCCCCTTGAATACCGGATTTTCGTCGAGGTTGGTATAATCGACGGTTTCCAGGATTTTGCGGAGTTCGGTTTTCGCGAGGCCGATATCGACCAGCAATTGGTGATGATCCAGTTTCGGGGCGCGGAACTCAGCCTCGATCGCGAAGGTCGCGCCGTGCATGCGTTGCGCCGGTCCGAATTCCTCGCCCTGGAAACTGTGCGCGATCATGATGTGATCGCAGACGGTCAGGCTGTACATTGGGTCAGTCCTCATACGTGATGACATGGCAAAGCCCAGGATAGCCGCTTCGTGGGGTCAGCAGCAGAGGCATCGCGGCGGGCAGATCCTGGAATCGCACCGGCGGTTCCAGCAACGCGTCGTAAGCCACGTTGCCCAACAAGGTCAGCGCCAGGGAAAGCCGCTGGCGATGGGTGCGGCGACCGCGCATCGCCGGTGCGACCGCGCCGACCTGGCTCGCGATGATCCTCAGACGGTTCGCGTGGAAGGCCAAACCCAGGGGGATGGAGGGTTCGCGGTCACCGAACCAGGAGGCTTCGATAATCCGGGCCTCGAAGCCCGCGCATTCCAACGCGAGGCGCAAGCCGGCTTCGCTGGCGGAGGCATGGATCACGAGGTCCTGATTGTCGGGCGCGGCCTCGGGGTGGGCGAAGTCGCAGCCAAACGCATCGGCCGGCCTCGCGCGGGCGGGGTTGATGTCAATGACCGTCACCTTGGCGCCGGGGGTTTGGGCGAGCAGGGACGCCGTCAGCAGGCCGACGACGCCGGCGCCGATGACGAGGATGCGCTCGCCGGCCAGGGGGGCCGCGTCCCAACAGATATTCAGCGCGGTTTCCATGTTCGCGGCCAGCACGGCGCGATGGGTGGGGATGGCGTCGGGCACCGCGAGGCACATCGCCTCGGAGGCCAGGAAAACATCCTGATGCGGGTGAAGGACGAAAACACGGGCGTCGTCGGGGCGCACGCCGACGACGCTGTAGCCATATTTGACCGGGAACGGGAAATCTCCGGCCATCAGCGGCGCGCGCATCGCGGCGTATTGGGAGGGGGGGACTCGGCCGGTGAAGACCAGGGATTCGGTGCCGCGGGACACACCGGAGGCCAAAGCGCGGACCAGGGCCTGCCCGTCCGCCGCCGGTAAGGTTTCTTCCCGTAATTCGCCCTCCCCTGGGCCGATGGTCCAAAAAGCGCGCGCGCGGGTCACGCGGTCCGGACCAGGGGTATATCCAGCAGAATGTCGGCGCCGATCAGGTGCGCGGTCCAGGCGAACCGGCGCCCATCCTCCAGCCGCGCGACGGGCGGCAACGGGAAAGCGGGCACGCCGCCGCCCATGACCAAAGGCGCGATGGTCACATGCAGCCTGTCGAGCATCCCGGCCGCGAGGAAGCGGGAGACGGTGACGCCGCCGCCCTCGACGAAAATACGTCGCAGACCGCGGGCGCGCAGCAGTGACAGGATGGCGCCGATATCCAGACCGTTCGGCCCGCGCGGGACCCCGGCGACCTCGGCGAACCCAGCGCGGGCGCCGGTCACTTTGTTGGCGGCGCAGAGCAGAAGGGTTTCTGGTCCGCCCTGGAAGACCCGGTAGTGGTCCTCCAGTCCGCGTTCGGGATCCAGGATGACTCGTACTGGGCTTGGACCGGATACGAGGCGGGTCGTCAGGCGCGGATCATCAGCGCGGACGGTGCGGGCGCCGACGATGACGGCATCGCTCAGCGCGCGCAGTCGGTGCGTATGGCGCAAATCCTCGGGACCGCTGATCCAAACCGACTCGCCCGATGTCGTGGCGATGAAACCGTCGAGCGACTGCGCGATGCGGCCCAGAACGAAGGAAGAGCCCTGTGGAATGGGTGCGTGCAGGGGCGCGAACAGGGGATTGGACAGGTCGGCGGGCGTGTCGTGGGCAGAGACCTCGACGATGTGATCCATGAGCCGCCTTTATCATGAGGCCGTTGGCGCGGGTAGTCGCGCCGGAAAACGGACATTTCCTGACAGGACGATGCATTGCCGCGATTTATTCCCGCGGTGGATCAGGTGTGATCCCGGAGTTGCTCCACGGCCAGGCGGACCCTGGGATCGAGCGTGGCGGTGCCCAGGTCGCTGATGATCTGGCGGCGCATCCGGGGGTCCCAGAATTTACGCAAATGATCGTTGATCGCCGCGACCGCCTGGTCCTCGGGCTGATGGGTGAAGAAACGGCCGATCTGATTGGCCATGTAGGCAAGCTTGTCATGCGACATGAGGCGAGTGTCCCGATTTGACGCGGTCTGGGTGGGTGAATACCTCGAACCCATCCGGCCGCGCGACCCCGATCAACGTTAGACCGGCGTCATGGGCGGCGCGGACGGCCAAAGCGGTGGGCGCGGACACCGCGGCGACGACGGGGGCGCCGAGGACCGCGGCCTTCTGAACCATCTCGATCGAGACACGGCTGCTGAGCAAGACGATGCCGTCCGCCGCCGGCGTGGACGCCCACCGCAGGGCGCCCAGAAGCTTGTCGAGGGCGTTGTGACGGCCGACGTCCTCGCGGAGGGCGATCAGTCCGCGGGCTCGGGTCCAGAACGCGGCGCCATGAACCGCGCGGGTCAATGCGTTGAGCGATTGGGCGGCCGCCATGGCGGCTTGCGCCGTTTGAATGTCGGCGGCGGAAAATCTCACGCTCGAGTCGACCAGCGGTCCGGGACGCAGCGCCTCGGCCAGGCTGTCCATCCCGCACAGGCCGCACCCACCTGGGCCGATAATGTGGCGGCGGCGGCGTTCGAGGCCGATCATGCGCTCGGGGATCAGATCCATCCGGAGTTCGATGCCGCCGGGGACGCTGACAATCTCCAAACCCGTGATGTCGTCGGGGTGCTGGACGATCCCCTCGGCGAGGCTGAAGCCGAGGGCGAAATCACGGAGGTCGGCGGGCGTCGCCATCATGACGGCATGGGTTGCGCGGGCGTAGGTCAGGGCGACGGGGATTTCCTCGGGGATCGTTCGGGTGCCAGACGTGATGAACCCGTCGCGCCAGGCGAGGCGTTCAACCACTACGGACGCGGGTGGGAAAGGCGGCATGAGCGCAGACCTGCCCGCGCGCGGCGATCCCGTCAATCGCGGACGGCGCCTGGCGTCGCATGGGCTTCAGGCGGGCGGTCAATCGTCGCGATGTACGCGTTCCATGCGTTCGTGGCGTTCCTGCGCCTCGATCGACATGGTCGCGATCGCGCGGGCTTCCAGGCGGCGAAGGCCGATCGGTTCACCGGTTTCATCGCAATAACCATATGTCCCGATCTCGATACGGACGAGGGCCTGGTCGATTTTAGACACCAGTTTACGGGCGCGGTCACGCGTGCGCAGTTCCAACGCGCGATCAGTTTCAACACTGGCACGATCGGTGATGTCGGGTTCGAGGATCCCCCCCTCGGACAGGCTGGCGAGCGTGCCGTCAGCCTCCTTGATCAGGTCGGAACGCCACCGCAACAATTTCCGGCGAAAATACTCACTTTGACGAGGATTCATGAACTCCTCATCATCGGAGGGGCGATAGTCTGGGGGCAAGGTTAGCAGCATCGGCACCCGTCCTGTTTACAGTGTTGCCGCCACGAACAGGTAAGCGGCGGGGTCTGGCCCATATCACGAAAAGGCCCGATCGGCGGGCTTATAGCGATGGCGTATCGCCACGCCAAGGGGAAAGCGACGATCATCATAAATCGGCAACAAAAGAAGCGCGGCCTGGAATCATCGGAAAGCCTCCGATCTCATGATTTTCGACGCGCGACCTCCAACCGGGATCGTAACGCAATCGCGCGTAAAATCGCGGCGAGGTCAGGATCGGCAGCCTGTTCTTCGTCCCGGGTCAGCGTGGACAAGGTGCGTAACGCATGGGCTGGATCCTCATCCGTCAGCAGCGCGCGCTGCACATCGGATAAAGCGGTCATCATCGCCATGCCGCGCTTGCGGGCACGCCGGTCCCGTTCCGCCGCCTCATCGACCGCCTGAAGCGCCAGCATACCGTCCAGCCCGATCGCCGCGCCGATCGCCGACGTACCCGGGCGCGACAGGGATGACATCTGTGCTCCGGACGTCATGCGCGCGAACGACATCGCGTCTATCGAGGCGCCCATGACCTCGGGGCCGCGGGGGGAGGCTGGGGCGGGACTGATCCCCGAGGCACGCACGGCGTCGACCAAATCAGCCTCCTTCATTCCGGTTTCGACCGGGTCATCCTGACCGGGCGGCAGTTCCTGCCTGGCACGGCCGGGACAGAGGTGCCGAAAACCGCGGGAATTCGCCTGGCATGGCGATTGCTGTTCCTGACCTGTGACCCGACTGTCCGCGCATTGAAGACTGACGGGTAAATATTACGAATTCCTTACCAGGAAGGTCAGAACGTGACCCGGTGCCGCCAATCATTCCTTATTTTAACAATGCTCATAGCGATGTGCGGACCGGTCCTGGGACAGGTGCGGATCAAGGATATCGCGGACATCGAGGGCGTGCGGTCGAATCAATTGATCGGCTACGGCTTGGTCGTCGGGTTGAACGGCACCGGGGACAAGTTGGACAGCGCCATTTTCACCCGCGAATCGCTGGTCGGCATGCTGGAGCGTTTGGGCGTCAACACGCGCGACCAGGTGGCGAAATTATCAACCAAAAACCTCGCCGCCGTGATGGTGACGGCCGAATTGCCCGCATTCACCCATGGCGGCAGCCGCATCGACGTGTCGGTGTCAGCGCTTGGGGATGCCTCCAACCTCACCGGAGGCACGCTTCTGGTGACGCCGCTGCTGGCGGCGGATGGGGAGGTTTACGCGGTGGCGCAGGGCGCGATCGTCACGGGCGCGGTGTCGGCGAAGGGCGCGTCGGGATCCTCGGTGACGCGCGGGGTGCCAACGGCGGGCCGGATCGCCAATGGCGCGACGGTGGAAAAAGAGGTCGCGTTCAAACTGGACAAAGCCGGCAACAGCCTGCGTTTGGGGTTGCGCAATCCCGATCTGACCACGGCGCGGCGGATCGAGGCGGAGATCAATCGCGCTGTCGGCAAGATCAGCCGCGCCGTCGATCCGCGCACGGTCGTATTGGATATGGGCAATCGCGACCCGATCGACATTCTGGCGCGGATCGAGGATTTGCGGATCGTGCCGGATAACGCCGCGATCGTGATCGTCGATGAGGCCAGCGGCACGATCGTCATGGGCGACAATGTGCGCATCAGCACGGTCGCGATCGCGCAGGGCAACCTGACGATCCGGGTGACCGAGACGCCTCAGGTCAGTCAGCCCGGTATTCTGTCGAACGGCACCACGGTGACGGTGCCGCGGACCAAGATCGAAATCGACGATCAGCAGGACCGCAAGCTCGGCGTGCTGCAAAGCGGGGTAACGCTGCGGGAGTTGGTCGCCTCGCTCAACGCTTTAGGCGTCGGGCCGCGCGATCTGATCTCCATCCTTCAATCCATCAAGGCGGCCGGCGCGTTGCAGGCCGATTTACAGGTGCGCTGATGACCATGATCGCGACTCCATCCCGTTTGCCGGTCCCGCCCCCAATGGCGGCGGCCGCGCCGAATAAACCTGGTGAGGCGCAAAAAACCTGGAAGGCCGCGAAAGCCTTCGAAGCCATGGTGCTCGGCGAATTTCTGAAGCCGATGTTCGAGACGGTGGATTCGAAAAAGACCATCTTCAGCGGCGGCGACGCCGAAAAGACCTGGCGGCCGATGCTGGTCGATGAGATCGGGAAACAAATCGCCTCAGCCGGCGGGTTGGGTCTGGCGGCGCCGATCCATGATGCGATGCTGCGCATGCAAGAGAGGAAATCCTGATGAGCGCCTTATCCGCGGCAATCGCGCTGGCCGGCGATGTATTGGCGCGAGAGAACCTGGCGTTGACGGCGATGAATTTGAAACAAGCGGCGGTGTTGTTGCCGGAGAAGACCGCCGTCTTGGCCGCGCTCGAGACATTGGCGGAACAAGGACCGGTCGCGGCGGGCGCGGACACCGTGGCGGCGGCGAAGCGGTTAGATGCTCTGGCGGAGGAAAATCGGGTTTTACTGCGCCGCGCGATCACCGCGCAGGAGCGGGTGATCGGGATCGTCGTTGGCGCGGCCGCCTCGGTGGCCGGTCCGATTTCCTACCGCGCATCGGGGCATCCGACCCGGGATTTGGGGCCGATCAGTCTGTCAACGCGGGCGTGAGGCGGCATCGCGGCTCGTCTCGACGAAATAGACAATGACCGGCGGTGGACCCGGACCTATAAACCATCATGGGCAAAACGCCGTCGTTTCGATCAAGGCCGGCCAGACTTGCCGTTGTCGCCTGCTGCGTCGTTCTCGGCGCCACGATCAGCGCGCACGCCGCGACGCTGGATCCAGTGGAAATTCCGCGTCCCTCGCCGCCGGAATGGACGTGCGACGACGAACCGGCGGCGGACGTACGCGCGATCATCGTCGATCCTTCAAGGAAACGAAGATCAGCCGGAGCGATATCGTTCGTCCGAACGCTGGACGAGGCGATGGCTCAGGTGCGCGGATCGGGGGAGCAGCGGGTATATTTACGAACGGGTTTGTTTCGATTGCGAGATTCATTGATCTTGGGCGCACCGGTATCCGGGCTGTATTTGATGGCGTGCCCAGGAGAGCGGCCCGTGGTGGAGGGGGATCCGGATGCTCCGGTGATTATCGCACGGGATACGCGCGATATCGTCATCACGGGTCTCACGTTCAAAGGCCCGTCGCCCGGTCAGATCATGATGACGAACACGCACGGATCGATCATCGCAGAGAATAATTTTCAGTCTCCCCGAACGGCCATTTTGCTGGAAGCATCGACCGGCAATGTCATCGCCCGCAACACGATCGCCCATGCGCTGGACAGCGGACTCGAATTGCGGGACGGCAGCGACGCGAATACGGCGCATTATCAGGTGGTGCTCAGTCAATCCGGTTCGCTTCGGCATCTTACATAAATCACGCGTTGGTCACGGGGCATTTGCGTGTTAACTCCGTCGGAAGACGCGAGCTGATCAATTGACGTGTGACAAGGGCGTTGCTCGGATATCCACCAAAAATCTTAATCATTGATAGATAATGCTTTCAGGTATTCTCCCGCGACACGGGCGGGCGCGTAGTAATGCTTGAGCCGCGCGACGTTGTCCGGTCCTGACCGGTAACTAACCGGTTGTCGAAGAATCATCATGATTTTATCGGCCCATTCCGCCGCGTCATATGGCGCCGACACGTGTTGCGCGAGCCCTAAAGTCGTGACTGGTAACGCGGTGGCGTTTGTGATGAGGGTGGAAAGGTTAAAGCCTAAGTGTCTATCCGGAAAATTAACTCCGCAATTCAATGGCATTAGCAGATCCCACCCGACCCCAATGCGCCAACAAGTTCGAAGGTTTCCTCGAGAAAGCATCCCATGATTTCGTCTTAGCAATTGTAACAGGGGCAAAAGTGTGGGCACCACCAGACTTTTCCCTTGCACCGATACGGCGCCGTGGACTCTCTGCATGATGTGCCGCCGCCCGCCCTTTCCGCGCTGAGCCGTCCAGAGCTTGAAGCTCTGCTGCTGAACCTGTTCGGCGAAGTCGCCGCCCTGAAGCAGATCGC
>JAYVXQ010000439.1:0-3573 GCA_043785025.1 Acetobacteraceae bacterium | reverse complement strand
CTCGGCGGGAGCGCAGGCGCGCTCCCGCCAAACCGACCCGGGGCAGGAGCAAACACCGTGACCGAAATCGTGACCAGGCTCAGGCCAGACAGCCGTGCGGCGGCACGCGGATTTTCCGACCTGACGATCCGCAACCTCTTCATCATCCCGACGATCGCCTTTCTGATCATCTTCAACGTCTTTCCCCTGCTCTATTCGCTCTGGACGTCGTTTACCGATTTTCGCGCCTCGACCTCGGTGCCGGCAAACTGGATCGGTCTGGAAAACTATCGTCAGCTGTTGGGCGACCCGATCATCTGGCGGAATTTCACGATCACCGCGAAATACGTGCTGATCTCGGTCTCGGGCCAGGTCGTGGTGGGCTTCGGGCTGGCGTTGCTGCTCAACCGGACATTCCCGTTCAAGGGGCTGATATCGACCCTGCTGCTGCTGCCGATGATGCTGTCTCCGGCGGTGGTCGGTCTGTTCTGGAAGCTGCTGTACGACCCGAACTTCGGAATCATCAACTCCTTCCTGGGCCTGGGAAAATTCGGATGGCTCGCCAACCCCGATGTGGCGCTTTATGCCGTCGCCATCGTCGATATCTGGATGTGGTCGCCGTTCGTGATGCTGCTGTCGCTGGCCGGGCTGTCGGCGGTGCCCAAGCACCTTTACGAGGCAGCCGAGATCGACCGGGCGGGAACCTTCTACACCTTCTTCCGGATCACGCTGCCGCTGGTGTCGCCGATCCTGATGATTGCGATCATTTTCCGCACGATGGAGGCGTTCAAGACCTTCGACCACGCCTACATCCTGTCCTCGCAGCCCACGACCGAACTGGTCTCGATCCGGCTCTACAAGATGGCGTTCCAGGAATGGCAGACCGGCAAGTCCTCGGCCCTGGCTTATATCGTCCTGATCATGGTCATCGTCATTACCAACATCTACGTGAAGTACCTGAATAAAGCGAAGGCGCGCTGAAATGGCCGAGATCAAAACCAAGGGCGAGGTATTCGTGCACCGGGCGGCAATCACTGCGGTGATCGTGGCCCTGATCGTCATGCTCACGCCGATCTACTGGATCGCCTCGACCGCTTTCAAGCCGCGCGACCTCGCTACAACGTCGCCGCCCACGGTGCTGTTCGCGCCGACGCTGACCCCCTTCGCAAAGCTGTTCGTGCAGCGGTCGAACATGCGCGGGCCGGTGGATCCGGCAACCTACGACGCCGCACCGTGGTGGGAGAAGTTGATCTACGACGGTGGCGAACAGGTCGTGCGCAACAAGAAAACCAACGAGGTCACGCCGTCGGGCTATTTGGACCGCTACAAGAACTCGCTGATCATCTCGATCATCTCGACGGCGCTGGCGGTCTCGATGGGCACTTTCACGGCTTACGGATTCTCCCGCTTCAGGGTCAAGGGCGAGAACGACTGGCTGTTCTTCATCCTCAGCACAAGGATGCTGCCGCCGGTGGTGGTGGCGATCCCGATGTTCCTGATGTACCGCGCGGTTGGGTTGCATGACACGCATCTGGGCTTGATCATCCTTTACACCGCCTTCAACCTCTCGTTCTCAGTGTGGATCATGAAGGGATTCATCGACGAGATCCCGCGCGAGTACGAAGAGGCCGCGTTGGTCGACGGCTATACCCGCCTGCAGGCATTCTGGAAGATCGTGCTGCCCGAGGCGCTGACCGGCATCGCAGCCACCGCCGTGTTCTGCTTCATCGTTGCGTGGAACGAATATGCCTTCGCATTGATCATGACCAACCGCAACGCCCAGACGGCCCCGCCCTACATCCCCAGCCAGGTCGGCTCCGGCCTGCCGGATTGGAGCGTGATCGCGGCGGGCGCCTTCCTGTTCCTGCTGCCGGTCGCGACCTTCACCTTCCTTCTGCGCAACCATCTGCTGCGCGGTATGTCCTTTGGAGCGATCCGCAAATGACCCTGCGCGCGATGAACCAGAAATACTATGAACCCGCGGCCCAGACGCTGATGATCTTCGGGCTGGTGGCTCTCGGTCAGCCTTGGATCGAGCTGCTGCATCGCTATGGGCTTACCATCACCATCGTCGGGCTGATCGGGTTCATGGTCACCTCGCATATTCCGCCCGAATCCGAAGCGGAAGCCGAAGAAGAGGTAGAGTTGGTCTGATGGCGCGTATCGAACTGAAGAACATCCAGAAGTATTTCGGCGCCTTGCAGGTCCTGAAAGACGTCAACCTGGTGATCGAGGACGGCGAATTCGTCGTGATGCTGGGCCCGTCCGGCTGCGGCAAGACCACGATGCTGCGCGCGATTGCGGGGCTCGAAAAGATCAGCTCGGGCACCATCACCATCGACGGGCGCGCGGTGCAGGACCTCAGGGCTTCGGACCGCGATATCGCCTTCGTGTTCCAGTCCTTCTCGCTTTATCCGCACATGACGGTGGAGGAGAACATCGCCTTCCCGCTGCGCGCAACCCGGATTTCGCGGTCCGAGCGCGAGCAAGCGGTCAAGGAGGTCGCCAAGGTTCTGGGCATCGAACGGCTGCTGTCGCGCCGACCCTCGGCGCTGTCGGGCGGCGACATGCAGCGCGTCGCCATCGGCCGCGCCCTGGTGCGCAGGCCCAAGGCGCTTTTGATGGACGAACCGATCGGTTCGCTGGACGCCAAGCTGCGCGAGCAGATGCGGGCCGAGATCAAGCGGCTGCACATCGCGCGGAACTCGACCAGCGTATATGTCACGCATGACCAGGTGGAAGCCATGTCGCTCGCCGACCGGATGATCGTCATGCACAAGGGGATCATGCAGCAGGTCGGTGCGCCGGACGAGGTTTATCTGCATCCTGCCAACCTGTATGTTGCGCAGTTCGTGGGCTCGCCGGTGATGAACGTAACGGACGTGGCCATCGAGGGCGCGGGAACTGACGCCGTACTGCGGATTGGCGGCACGGCAGCCTTCCGGGTGCCATCCGCCACCGTCGCCCACCTGAACGGCGCGCCCGCCAAGCTCGGCATCCGGCCCGAAGCACTGATCCTGTCGCACGCGCCGGGCGAAGGCTTCATTGCGACCGAAACCACCAATGTGGAGCCGCTGGGCAGTCACGACATCGTCGATGTGCGGGTCGGCGACGAGACTCTGCGCGCGCGCTGCGCCTCCGGCTTTGTGCATGGCGAAGGTGCCAAGGTGTGGATCGCGCTCGACCCGCAGCGTGTCCATTTCTTCGATGCCGCCAGCGGCTTGTCACTTAGGAGGTTCCTCTGATGGCGCGCATTGAGCTTCAGAATGTTACGGTACGCTTCGGCGGCACACGGGCGCTCAAAGACCTTAGTCTGACGGTCGAGGATGGCGAATTCTTCGTCCTGCTCGGGCGGACCGGCGCTGGCAAGACAACGACCCTGCGCGCAATCGCGGGCCTGGAAAAGCCCGATGCGGGCCGGGTGCTGATTGGCGACAACGATGTCAGCAGCTGGAGTGTGGCCGAGCGTGACGTGGCGCTGGTCCTGCAGCAATATTCGCTTTATCCGCGCCTGACCGTGCGGGGAAATCTGGAATTTCCTCTGAAGATCCGCGGCCTGACTGCCGATCAGATCGCAAGACGGGTCGAACAGGC
>JAYVXQ010000438.1:0-3579 GCA_043785025.1 Acetobacteraceae bacterium | reverse complement strand
GGCGGGATCGATACGATCCTGTTTTCGACTCTGCCGCTGGACGCGTCGGGGTTTCAGATCGTCAACGGGAACACGATCGTCGCGTGTTTCGCGGCGGGCACGCGGATCGCGACGCCATCCGGCCCGATCGCGGTGGAAACGCTGGCGGTTGGCGATGAGGTGACCACTCTGCTGGGTGGCGCGGGCGACATCGTCTGGGCTGGGTCGCGCATTGTGGATTGCGCCGCGCATGCGTCGCCTTCGCGCGTTTGGCCAGTGTGCATCAGCGCCGGGGCGTTTGGCGCGGGAATGCCGGAGCGGGATTTGTTTGTCTCGCCCGATCACGCGTTGTTCGTCGATGGCGTTCTGGTTCCCGCGAAACGGTTGATCAACGGGACGACCGTGCGGCAGGTCGAAATAGATACGATTTCGTATCATCATATCGCGCTGGCGGCGCATGACATCGTGCTCGCCAATGGCATGCCCGCCGAATCGTTCCTCAATGTCACAGGCGCCAGCGCGTTCGCGTGGGAACGGCCGGACGCGGCGGCGCGGCAATGGGAGATGGCGGGCTGCGCCGAGCTGGTGTTGCTCTGATCACGCACGCCGATCGTTTCGCGCGGCGCGATCTCGTCTGGGCGGCGATGAATGGTGACAAACGACCCGATCGGCGTGCCGTCGTTCGCTCCTGATGGTTCACGACACAAGGGGGTTTTGGTCATCCCGCCGGGTGAGCCCGTCCGCGTGGGCGCCGCGTTGAAAATCATTTCGAAATTGCAAATTTTTGTTCGGATGTCCCCCGTTTCTCCATGAGACCAACGGCCACTGGGCGCGGCCGTTCGCCCGCTCAGCGCGCCAGGCCAGCGGCCCGGAATGAGTGACAAGTCGTTTTTTCGGACCTGCGGACTACCTCATCACCGTTACAAAACACAACTTATGATTGCAATTATTTTAATTCAACACCTTAACGCGGCCGGATCGTTCATGGCACGCGAAAATTTGTATCCTGCGCGTTTGTCAATGAGATTTTCTCGGACATCGCACGATAAACGGGCGGTTCGCGCCGCTGGATTTGATTGCGCATCCCCACGGAGTGTTGCATAGTGGTGTCAATACCGGCGCGGATCGGTGTTGAATAAGGCATCGTCATCGGCTGGTCACGTGATCCATTGATCACGAACGGCGATGGCGCCAGCGCGGCACGCACGCGAGGGCCTGAACATCACGCGCTTTTGGCGGAGGGAACGACATCGTGGCCAAAATGCCCAACGAACAAAAATATAAGCATTCCAACAAGCGCGGTCGCGCCAAAGGCAAACGCGCCGGCCAGGCGATGGAGGCCGCGCCGACGCCGGTCTTATTTGAAACCTTCGAAAGCCGGGTCCTGTTGGACGCGGCCTTGCCGATCAGTCCGATCGTCACGTCGGCGGTCCCGAACGGGACGGTGCTCGCCTCGGACACGCAACCGGGCACGGTGCAGGACGCGGATGGCACCGCGGCCAACGTGACGATCAGCGGCAATGGGCATTGGCAAATCACGCAGCAGAATCTGGCGCCGGCGCTGCTGATCAGCGGTACGGATGGCGCCTCGGTCGTGGCCATCACCACCGGCGGCGGCGATGGGCGCTTCCTGTTCTCGGGCATCGATGTCGAGGGCGGGGCGGCGTCGCTGACCGGCACCGGAGTCAATTTGAACGGCGGGCTGACGCTGAACGGGACGGTGACATCCCTGTTCCTGGGCGATCTGACGGTCGACGCGAGTTCCAGCCTCAGCGTGGGCGCCAAAGCGTCCGACACCATCGGCGCGCTGACGGTGGGAAAAACCACCATCGCGACGTTCACCCTGAACGGCGGGGCCACATTGTCTTCGGCGGCCTCGGTGCTCGGCGATCAGGCGGGCTCGGGCGGGTCGACGGTGACGGTCTCGGGCGTGGGATCGCAATGGCAGGTGAATGGCGGGTTGACGATCGGCGTGGCCGATAGCGGATCGCAGCTGACGGTCAACGCGAAAGGCGCGGTGGTACTCGACGCGCTCGACGTCGGCGCGGGTGGCCTGGGTGGTGGCACGGTCGCGGTGTCGGGCGTCGGCTCGAAAGTGTCGGTCTCGGGGACAGCGGTTTTCGGCGATCAGGGCAACGGCATTCTCAGCATGCAGTCCGGCGCCGTGGTCACTCTCGGCAACGCGACGTTCGGCAATACCGCCAACTCCCTGGGTCAGGTGACGCTGACCGGTCTTGGCACGACCTTGAACGTGACCGGCACGCTCGTACTGGGTGGCGCGGGCACCGCGGTGATGACATTGGGCGCGGGCACCGCGTTGAACATCACCAATTTGATCATCGGCTCCGGCGGCGTGCTGACCACCGCGGGCGGGTCGATCGGGAATTACACGCCGACGGTGGGGCCGGTATTGACGGCGGGTCTGGCCAGTTTCGGCTCGGGCACCGCGGCGAATGGGACGACGGCCAATCCCACGGTGACCGGCACGGCCTCGGCGGCGAATACCTTGGTGTCGTTGCGGGTGGGTCTGGGCACCGCGGCGGCCGCTTCATATCTCGATATCACCAAAACGATCGCGGCGGGCAATTTTACCATTTCGGCGGCGCAACTGACGGCGTTGCATGGCGGGACGCTGCCGGATGGGCGCTATGTGCTGCATCTGATCGCGACCGATCAGTTCGGCATTCAAACCAAAGCCGATGTGACGATCACGTTGCAGACCGTCGCACCGGGCGTGACCGGATTTGGCCTGTCGCAAAGCTCGGCGATCGGCGGGGCCGGTAATACCACGTCGAACGCCTTGGTGTCGTTGACCGGCGTCACGACGCCAGGGTCGACCGTCGCGTTGGCCGGTGGGACCCAGACGCTCGCCGGGTCCAACGGCGTGTTTCAATTGTCGAACATTCCCGTGGTTGTCGGCTCCAACGCCTTCACGGTGACGGTCACCAACGGATTGGGCCTGTCCTCGCAGGCGCAGACCACGGTGACCCGGCAGGGAACGACCGGCCTCGATATCGCCACGCAATGGGACAATGTCGCGCTGGCGACGATCGCCGGCCTCGCGATGTATCCGCCCGACGCCAGCCGTTTGCTGGCGATCGTCAGCCTGGCGCAATACGACACGCTGGCGGCGATCGAGGGCACGTCAGCCTATATGGTACAAATGTCCGCCTCGGGTCCGGTCTCAACCCAGGCGGCGCTGGCGCAAACCGCCTATGAGGTGCTGGTCAGCCTGTTTCCGGCGCTGAAATCGACCTTCGACGCGGCCCTCGCGACGTCGTTGCAAGGCATCCCCGCGGGTCAGGCCTTGAGTGCCGGCCTCGCTCTGGGCAAGACCATCGCGGATACGATCGTCGCGTTGCGGCTGAACGACGGCTCGGCGAATTTCGTGCTGTATGATGGCGGCTCGCGGCCCGGCCAGTGGCAGCCGGCGGCGCCGAACAACCAGCCCGCGATCGACCCGCAATGGGGCGGGGTAACGCCCTTCGCCATCGCCAGCGCCGATGCGTTGGTGGCGCAAATCGGCCCGCCCCCGGCAATGACCTCGGCGCAATGGGCGGCCGATCTCAATCAGGTCGCGGCGTTGGGCTCCGCCACCAG
>JAYVXQ010000437.1:0-3587 GCA_043785025.1 Acetobacteraceae bacterium | reverse complement strand
GGCCGAGGGCCTGATTGGGGGAGAAGGCTTGGCGCCACAGGGCGGAGGTGGCGAAGCTGAAGCCGCGGCCGGGCTCGGCGGCGCTTTCCAGTTTCAGGATGAACAGCAGGCGGTAGACGATGGTCAAAGCCTGGCGCCACAGTTGGGCGGGGTCGACGTCGGTGACGCCGGGTTGATCGAGAACGGCTTGTAAAAATCCCTCGATCGCGGCGCGGGCCTGGCCACGTAGGGTTTTGGTGACCGAGGCCTGGTGCAGATGGGCCGCGTCACAGATCAGCGGCAGTGCCGCGAGGCCTCGGGCGCTGGCGAGGGCCATGATGACGCGGAACGCGGCGGGGGGTTCCGCGCTGGTTTGCCAGGCGGACAGGCGGGCGGTGATCTGGCTGTCGCCGCCGGCGGGGTCGCATAGCAGCAAACGCAGTTCGATGCCGTTGGTGATCAGGCCGGCGATCTCACCGCGGGCGCGCAAAACGCGGGCGGCGATGCGCGGGAGGCTGGCGCGGCGGTTTGCGATGGTATCGAGGGGGGTGGCGGTGCCGGTGACCCAGATGCGCGGGCCGGTCGCGCCGTCGGCGCGCGGGCCGGTCGTGCCGTCGGCGCGCGGGCCGGTCTTTTGCGGCAGGTAGCCGCCGTCCTCGGGGCCCTCGCGGGTGGTGACGAGGCCCGCGGGATGCAGCGTGGAAAAGCCCAATGCAGGGGCCAAAGTCTCGGCGATGTGGCGCAGGACCCGGATGGGGCCGCCGGTGGCCGCCAATGTGTCGATGCCTTGGCGGAACGGAGGCCAGGCTGAGGCGTCGGGCCAGAGCGCGTGGCGGGTCATCTGGGCCGGCAGGGCCTCGGCGGTGAAGCCGGGGGTGAGCATCGGGCCGGTGACGATGCAGTCAGTCAGCATTGGGCACCAGCATCAGCAGGCCGATCGGGCGGCATTGGACGGGATCGGGCGGCGTGATGGCGGCGAGCAGCGCCTGGTGGGTTTCCAGCGTGTCGTTGGCCTCGCGCCGTGGACCCGCGGCGGTTTCGGGGTCGGTGGCGAAACCGATCAGGCGTGGCCGCGGGTCGGGTTGGGCGCGCCAGGTCGTGGGGGCGGGGGAAGCGAACAGATCGCCGGTCGCGGCGGTGACGCGGCCGGTCAGCAGCGTGGCGCGATGGGAAAGCCACTGATCCAGATGGCGGCGGCGGGCGGTGGCGGCAATGGCGTGGTGGGCGAGGACGCTTGCGTGTTCGGCGGCGGCGATGGTTTGCGCCATGGTCTCGGCGGCCTGGCGGGCGGCGGGCGCCCATGCGGCGAAGTCGCGCGACCATGAGGCGGTGGTTTCGGTCGTTGCAAAGGCGAGCGGGTCGGAAATTTCGATGGGGGGCCGATCGGGCCGGGTCAGGATCGCGATCAGGCGGCGGGCGATGACGCGGCCGCCGGCGGTGATCTCGGCGAGGAAGGTCAGCAGCAGCGCGATCCGGTCGTGGCGGGCGGCGGCGGTGATGCCGCCAGTCCAGGTGTTGAGGGGTAAGGCGCGGACGACCAAAGGATGCGATCGGTTCAGCAAGGATGCGTTGATGTCGTCGGTGAAGGTCGCGCGCGCCATGTCGATGCCGGGCAGCTCCGCGAGGCCGGTCAGCCAGGGTTTTGGCAGCGGGATGGGGCCGTGTTCGGGCACCTGTGCGCCGGTATGAGCGGCGATGGCGCCGCGGACGAACGCCGCCAGATCGGGGCTCGCGCGGTTGATCGTGGTGGCGCGCATGGCGTCGGCCAAAGCCGCGCGGCCACTGTTAAATCCCTGCGCGCCGAACCAGCCATGCGACAGCGCCATGCGGTCGAACGCCTCATACGCGCGGTCGATATCGCGCAGCAAAGCGGCGACGGTTTCGGGGCTGGTGTCGGCGGCGGCGCGATCGAGCGAACGGATCGGGTCGTGATCGGGTTTGAACAGGTCGGCGGGATCCTCGGACAGGCCGCGCGTTAAGGGTTTGCCGTAGTCGTCCGGATTGGCGGTGAGGCCGATCGTGTCGGGCATGACATCCAGAACGGCGCGGGCTTTTTCATATTTGGCGATGAGGTGGAGGAGGAGATTTTCCTCGAACGTTCCGGGGATGTAGAGATAGCGGATTTCCGGATCGTGGCGTTGGCCGTAACGGTCGATGCGGCCGTTGCGCTGTTCCAGGCGGTTCGGGTTGTAGGGCAGATCGAGATGGATCAAATGATGGCAATGCTGGTGCAGATTGAGGCCCTCGGCCAGCGCGTCGGTGCTGATCAGAATCTGCTGGTCTTTGCTGGAGAAATTCTCGGCGGCGGTGGCGCGGGCAATGTCGGTGTCCTGACCGCCGATGGTGAGGATCGGGCCGGCGATTCCCATTGCGTTGCGTAATGCGTTGGCGGCGGCGGCCTGGCTGGCGGTGTATTCGGTGTAAATGAGAATATTGGCGCGGGGATGGTCGAGGCGGATCAGGCGGATTTCCTGTGTCAATGTGGCGAGTTTTGGATCATGGGCCAGTGCGGACTGGCCCAACGCGAGCAGCGCGGACGGGGCGGGATCGGGACGGGCGCGGAGCGATTCCGCCATGCTCTCGATCTCGATCGCCTGCTGGCTTGCCTCATCGGCGGCGCTGAGGCCGCCGAAGCGGGTCGCGCGGCGGCGCCAGGCGCGCAGGGCACGGGACCGCTCGGCGATGGCGGCGCGGGGTTCGGGGGGTGCCGTGGGATCGAGCCGGTCGAGCACGACGCGCAAGGTCGCGAGGCAGGCGGCGATGGTGGAGACCGATCGTTTCAACAGGCTGACGAAGGCGAGCCCGTCGCCGGAGCGGCGCAGGCGGGGCACGGCGAAGGCGGACAAAGCGCGGTGGAAGGCGCGGATCGGCTCGTGCTCCGGCCCGTTGACGTCGACCTTGATCGGCTGAACGATCCTTGGTCGGAACAAATACGCGCCGGTGGCGGGATCGCGGATGTGGGATTTGAGGCGGCGGATGACGTGTCTCCGGTAATCGCGGCCGGAGAACCCGCCCAGACCGTCGACCAAGGAGGGGTCGAGCAGGGCGATTAAAGAGGCGAAATGCGCGTCGTGGCCGTCGTGCGGGGTGGCGGTCAATAACAGCAGGGCGTCGGAGCGGCGCGCCAAAACCTCGGCGAGGCGGCGGCGGTGAGAGGGTTCGGCGTTCGCGGCGCAATGATGCGCCTCGTCGATGATGACGAGATCCCAGGTCGCGCGGTCGAGTTCCTCCAGCACATGGTCCTGCTTGGCGAAATCGAGCGAGGTCAGGCACAGCGCGACGCGGTCGAAGGGGTTGGCGCCGGACGGGTGCGCGCGACGGAGGTCCCATAATTCGGCGGCGCTGGTGATCGGGGTGAAGGATTGGGCGAAGCGGTCGCGCATTTCATGCCGCCACTGCGTCAGCAAGGGGCCGGAGGGGGCGGCGATCAGGATGCGGTGGGCGCGGCGGCGGGCGATGAGTTCGCTGGCGATGAGACCGGCCTGGATGGTTTTGCCGAGACCGACGCCGTCGGCGAGCAGCAGGCGCACGCGCGGCAAATCGAGGGCGCGGGTGAGCGGGACCAGTTGGTACGGTTCGAGCCGGAGGCGGCCTGGATTGCGCGCGAC
>JAYVXQ010000436.1:0-11521 GCA_043785025.1 Acetobacteraceae bacterium | reverse complement strand
AGCGCGTCGGTCCCGATACGGTGACCGCGTTTCTGGCTGAGCCCGTCGTTGGGGCCACGACCGGCTGTGTCGCCGCCATTCCCGGCTATTTCCGCCGTGTCCGGGAGATTTGCGACCGCCACGGGGCGCTGCTGATCCTGGATGAGGTGATGTGCGGCATGGGCCGGACAGGCACCATGCATGCGTGGGAGCAGGAGGGCGTGACCCCCGATATTCAGGTCATCGCCAAGGGTTTGGGCGGGGGCTATCAGCCGATCGGCGGGATCCTGATCGCGGAGCGGATCGTTCAGGCTCTGGCGTCGGGCTCGGGCGGGTTTCTGCACGGGCAGACGTATCAGGCGCATCCCGTGGCCTGCGCGGCGGCACTGGCGGTGCAGCAGGTCATCCGTGACGAGCGATTGCTGAAGAACGTTCAGGCCATGGGATTGCGGCTGGAGGCGGCTTTGCTGGAACGGTTCGGCAATCATCGCCATGTCGGCGACATCAGGGGGCGCGGGCTGTTCTGGGCTGTGGAGTTCGTCGCCGACCGCGCGCGCAAGACGGCGTTCGATCCGGCGTCGAAGGTGAACGAACTGGTGAAGCATGAGGCGTTCAAGCGCGGCCTCGCGGGGTATCCGATGGGTGGGACGATCGATGGGAAGCGCGGCGATCATTACATTATCGCGCCACCTTATATCGTGACCGCGGATGAGATCGATATGATTGTCGATCGGTTGGGGGCGGCGGTGGACGCGGCGTTCTGATTTGGCGGCCCGGACCGTGATTGATTCAGATCGAACCAATCACGGTGTGAATTTCGTTGTGGCGAGCATCTTTATCCGATCAGGTGTGGCCACCTGATCGAATGATGCTCTAGGCGATATACTCGCATTTGAAACCATCACCCCAGCGCCGCACGTGTCCCTTGGACGGCGAGGGGAAATGCGCGAAACAGCAAACCGTGTTGGTGTCGCAATAGGTTTCGAGGAATGTCCGGCGCGTGGCACCGCCCATCGCCGCGTTATAATCGACGTACATCGGCAGCTCCGGATAGCGCGCCTGCAACGGGCTGTGGATCAGATCGCCGGTGAACACGGCGTCGCGCCCGTCCTTGCCA
The DNA here is from genome assembly GCA_043785025.1 of Acetobacteraceae bacterium. Taxonomy (GTDB): domain Bacteria; phylum Pseudomonadota; class Alphaproteobacteria; order Acetobacterales; family Acetobacteraceae; genus Rhodopila. Next base: position 10,425 of record JAYVXQ010000436.1, on the reverse strand, counting down.
AGCGTCACCGCGTAATGATCGATCGTGTGGCCCGGCGTCGGGATCAGAGCCACCAGATCGTTCAGTTGATGATCGGAAGTGACGATGTCACAGAGTTTCGCCTCGACGATCGGGATGACGCTGTCCTGGATCTGCGCCAGGGGGGTTTTCTTGTTCTGCTCGATCCAGAAATCCAGCTCGGTCTTTGAGAAGATATAGCGCGCCTTGGGGAAGGTCGGCACCCAGCGGCCGTTCTCGAGTTTGGTGTTCCAGCCGATGTGATCGACGTGCAAATGGGTGCACATGACGAAATCGATGTCGTTGGGCGTGAGGTTGGCGGCGGCGAGGCCGCTCATGAACGCGTTGTCTTTCTTCTTGTGCCACATCGGGCGGTGCGGGCGGTCCTTGTCGTTGCCGATGCAGCTATCGACCAGAATATTATGACCGCCGATTTGCACCACGTAAGACTGGAAACACAGCACCAGCTTGTCGTCCTGATCGAGACCGGCGGGGGCGAGCCAGGACCGGTTTTCGTCGAGCAGATCGGCCGTGAGGGTCGGGAAAAAATCGCGGATCGGGCTGATGCCGCATTCCATCTCGATAATCCGGTGGATAATGGCGTTTCCCGCCTTGAACGTCATGCTCATGGTGTTGGTCTCCTTCCTTTTCGCGTGTGGCCGATGTTAACTGCTTCTGGGACATGCGGCCATGGGAGGACGAGGATGACTGAAGCGGCGGCGCTGAGCCCGGAGACGGTGATGCGGCAAATGAAACAGAACGCGGTCACCGACATCGTCTGGCTGCCGGACAGCGAAACGAATTGGCTGTTTTTGTTGATGCAAGCCGATCCGGATTTGCGGTTGGTGGGGGTGACGCGGGAAGGGCATGCGTGCTCGATCGCCGCCGGTCTGTTCGCGGGCGGGCGCACGCCGATGATGCTGATCCAGAATACCGGGATGCTGGAATCGGGGGATTCGATTCGGGGCTGGTTGATGGGTCTGAAAGTGCCGATCGTGCTGATGGTCGGCTATCGCGGCTATACGCGGCACGGCGTGAACACCGACACCGCCGCGACGTATACGGAACGATTTCTGATGGCGTTCGGCATTCCCTTCTATCTGGTGGAAAATGACGGTGACGCCGATCGGATCAGCGTCGCCTTCGCCGAGGCGGCGCGCATCCAGGGGCCCGTCGTCGTGCTGGTCGGCGATGAATATCATGGTTTCAATCGTTAGGATTCGCCGGCATGATGCACACGGCCGATATGTTGAAAATCTTCGCTGAACATCGCGGCGACGCGATCGTGATTTCGGGGCGCGGCGGCAAGCATTGGGCGGCGATTTCCGATACCGTCATGGACCTGCCTTTGGGCGATCCGGCGATGGGCGGTCATTCCGGCTTTGGTCTGGGTTTGGCGCTGGCGCAACCCAACCGACGCGTGGTACTGTTCGATTCCGAGGGCGATATCCTCATGAGTTTGGGCCAGTTGCCGACGATCGCCGAGCAGGCGCCAGCGAACTTCTATCATTTCATCCTCGATAATGAGGTGTACGCGACCACCGGCGGTCAGCCGGTGCCGAATGCGAAACATGTGGATTACGCGGCGATCGCGCGGGGTGCCGGATATCCGCGCGCGGTCAATTATTCTGAGATCGATGACTTCGCGGCCGGATTGCCGGGGATATTGGCGTCACCCGGTCCCGTTTTCGTCGCGCTGAAGGTCTGGCCGGAGGTCGAGAACACGCCGATCGGTCAGCGCGTGCGCTGGCGCAAACGCAATGCGGATCAGGTGGTCGCGGATTTACGTGCGGCGTTACGATAACGCGGGCAGGATAGTATCAGCGAAGTCGCGCAGCACAATTTCCAACGGCTTCGCCCCTGGGCCGGCGATTTGCGGGTTGAGGATGACGCGGTTCACGCCCGGCGTGTCCAATAAACGCCGCATCTGGTCCTGGACCTCGGGCACCGTGCCCGCGACGGCGTAACGATCCACCAGGCTGTCGGGAACGATCGCGGCATGATCGGCCGACGACGCGGCGTGGTGGCCGACGTCGTAGCCGGATTGGAGATGCTCGACCGCCGCGCGTTCGGCGCCGGTGAACCATGAGGGTTGGGCATTCATCAAGGCACCCGCGACGCGGCCCCGGATACGGTCGCGCGCGTCTTTCGGGGTTTCGCCGAGGCTGTAGGGGGTCCAGCAGGAGACGTCGATCGTCGCACCGGCGAGAAATCCAAGCGCGCGGGCCATCAGTTCAGGAGCAACGCCGTGATGCAGAATGACACCGTCGGCGATACGGCCCGCGGTTTCGATCATGCGCGGGCCGGTGGCGGCGATGACAATGGGCACATCGGCGGGTTTTTCCAGCCAGGACAGTGATCCCGCCGTGCCCTCGAACTCCACGGATCGTTGGCGTAATAAATCCCTGACGATGGCGATATAATCGGAGACCTCGGCGATTTTCGCCTGGCGGCGGCCGATGGTGCGTAGTGACGAAAATCCGGTGCCGATTCCCATGATCGCGCGGCCGCCGGATAATTCGGCGAGCGTGGCCATCCCGCTTGCCATCACGCTGGCGTGGCGCGTCACCGGTTGGGTGACACCGGTCGCGGCGCGGATGGTTTTCGTCGCCAGCAGAATGGCGGCGAGAGAGACCATCACCTCGCGGCACAGCAACTGCGAATCGATGACCCAGACGCTGTCGAAACCGATGCTTTCCGCCAGCGCCGCGTGGCGCGCCAGGGCCGCCGCGGGCTCGGTCCCCCACAAAGCGAGACCGAGCTGTTTGCCGCGGATCACTCAGCGGCGACTTTTGGGATGAAAGCGGGGATTTCGGCGCGGCCCGCGGTCTCCATCGGCGTCGGCCACCAGCGGTCTTCCCATTCGGCGAACAGCGGCCGCAATTTGGGCAGGCATTTTTCGGCGAAGAGTTTGGTGTTGAACTTGGTCAGGTCCTTGTTCATGTTGCCGAACTGCAACAACAACATCAGATGCGCGACGTTGAGGGATTCGGCGACCTCGGTCAGTTGTTCCACGACCTCATCGGGGGAGCCGATGATGACATAGCCCTTGTCGACGATGTCGGCCATTTCGGTGGCGCGTTTCTGGGTGCGGGCGCTTTGGGTGGCGGCGCGGCCGACCTGACTGGTGAGGCCGGCGCGTTGCGTCGCCTCGGTGATATAGCCGGGCGGTCCGGCCCACATGGGATCGGTGAACAGGCAGCGGCCGTAGAAATATTCCGCGGGCTCCTTGTATAATTCCAGAGCTTTTTCACGCGTTTCGGCGACGCCAACGAATTGCAGGAAGGCGGCGCGATTGGGGTTGCGGTCCTTGCCGAGGCGGGCCATTTCGTTCCAGAAACCGTCCATGGTTTCCTTGCCGTCCTTGTAACCGAAATAGGACAGATACGCGTAGACGTAATCCATCTCGGCGCACCATTGCCACGTCTCGATCGATCCGCCACCAGGGATCCACACCGGCGGATGCGGCTGCTGTAACGGTCTGGGCCAGATGTTGACGTAACGCTGCTGATTGAAGCGGCCGTTGAAGGCGAAGGTGTCTTTCTCGGTCCAGGCGCGCATCACCAGGTCATGCGCTTCTAAATAACGTTCGCGCAACGTCGAGGGGTTTTGGCCGTAGCAATAGGTCGTGTCCATCGGCGTGCCGACGGGGAAGCCGGCGATCAGGCGGCCGCCGGAGATGACGTCGAGCATGGCGAACTCCTCGGCCACGCGGGTCGGCGGATTATACAGCGCGAGGGAGTTGCCCATGACGCAGATCGCTGTGTCGGTCGTCCGGCGCGCCAGGGCCGATGCGATGAGGTTGGGCGAGGGCATCAGGCCGTAGCCGTTGGAATGATGTTCGTTGACGCAGACGGCGTCGAAGCCGACATCGGCGGCGTATTCCAGTTCGTCCATGAAATCGTTGTACATCAGATGCGCGCGTTTGGGGTCGAACAGTGTGGAATGGATGTCGACCCAGACCGAGCGATGCTTTTCGCGGAAATCGTCCGGGAGTTCGGTGTAGGGCATTAAATGGAACCACATCAGGCGCATGATTGGGTCTCCGGTGATTGGGTCTGAGGAGAAATCTGCGCTGTTGGGCGAGGTTGGGCAACCGGGGCGCTGCCCCGAGCCCAGTGAGGAGGCGCTGCGTCCTCAACCTCCGCCAGGGACCGGGTCCCAGGACCGCCATCCATTTGGGGTTTTAAGGGAGGGGACCATCACTGCCGTCGCAACGGTCCGGGCGGCCCCCTCCCTTAAAACCCCAAACCCAAGGGATCCAAGTCGCCCAGCGGCCGGCCGCACCGCTTTGGCAGTAAATTTTCTCCATCGGCAGTTTGGAAGATTTTTCCTCTCTCCAACGCCGTTCTCCGGTCTATTTACATGACAGGGCTATCGCCCTTGGTGGAGGTCCAGGAGGCAAAGCCTGCTGGCGGGTTGTGAAGTAGCGCCCCACCGCTTGAACCGCCGCTCACTTCATGCGACCAGACCTCATGTCCAAACTCCCGCTCAAAGGCCTTCTGGTCGTCTCCCTGGAACAAGCGGTCGCGGCGCCGTATTGTTCATCCCGCCTCGCCGACGCCGGCGCGCGGGTTATCAAGATCGAGCGCGCCGAGGGCGATTTCGCGCGGTTTTACGACAAGGCCGCCCGCGGCCTCAGCAGTTATTTCGTGTGGTTGAACCGCGGCAAGGAAAGCCTCGCCGCGGACATCAAAAATCCCGACGACGCGGCGCTGCTGCATCGGATCCTGGCGACAGCCGACGTGTTTATCCAGAATCTCGCACCCGGCGCCGCCGCGCGGTCAGGGTTCGGATCGGCGGATTTGCGCGCCAAATATCCGCGGCTGATCACGGTCGACATCTCCGGCTATGGCGAGTCCGGCGATTATGCCGCGATGAAAGCCTATGACCTGCTGGTGCAGGCGGAATCCGGCCTCGCGATGATCACCGGCCATCCGGCGGGTCCGGGCCGTGTCGGCGTGTCCGCCTGCGACATCGCCTGCGGCATGGCGGCCCATGCCGGCGTGTTGGAGGCATTGATCGCCCGCGGCATCACCGGTCAGGGCGATGCGCTGAAGGTCAGCCTGTTCGACGGCATGGCCGATTGGATGAACGTTCCGCTGCTGTATTATGAAGGCACGGGTCAGGCGCCCGCGCGGTTGGGCCTGGCGCATCCCTCGATCTGTCCTTATGGCGCATTCGAAACGAAAGACGGCGCGCTGGTTTTGATCTCTATTCAGAACGAACGCGAATGGGCGGATTTTTGCACACGGTTCATGGATGAGCCCGCCTTGCCCATGCGCGTGGGGTTCGAGAGCAATGTGGTCCGCGTCGCCAACCGGCCCGAGGTCGACACCCATGTCGGAACGATGTTCGCCCGCCTGACACGCGATGAGGCGGCGGCGAAATTGCGCGCGGCCAACACCGCTTATGGGTTCGTGAACGACGTCGCGGCGTTTTCCCACCATCCCGCGTTGCGCCGCCAAATGGTCGACACGCCCAACGGCCCCGTGGCGATCGCGGCGCCGCCGGTGATCCGGGACATGCCGCGGGATCTGGGGCCGGTGCCCGCGATCGGCGAACATTCCGCGGCAATCAGGGCGGCGTTTGCTCCGGGATAATCATGATCGCCGCCATTCGTTGCCGTGCAGCTGAACACACTCACCCAGTTACCGGGCGTGTGAGCCGATCACATTTGATGAAAGTCACGCCCTGCCGGGTTGCGCGCCCAAACACTTGACTGTAGGGGGAAGGGGGCGCTCAAAAATCAGACAGGGGAATTAAATATGGCAATACCTTCGACACCCGGCTGGGTTGACGAGTTCAAGACGTTCATCGCGCGCGGCAATGTCATGGATCTCGCGGTCGGTGTCATCATCGGCGCGGCGTTTGGCGCGATCGTCAGCAGCCTCGTCGCCGACGTGATCAATCCCATCATCGGCCTCGTGCTGGGTGGCGTTGACTTCACCAACATCTTCATTCCGCTGAATCATCAGCAATACGCGACGCTGGAACTGGCCAAGAAGGCCGGCGCGCCGACCATCAACATCGGTGTGTTCATCAACGCGGTGATCAACTTCATCATCATGGCGTTCGTGATTTTCTGGATGGTCAAGCTGGTGGCCAGCTTCCGCAAGCCGGACGTCGCGCCGCCGCTGGCGGGCCCCTCGCCCGAGACCGTGCTGCTGACCGAGATCCGCGACCTGTTGCGGAAGTAAGATCCGGTTTCAAAAGCGTCAGACCGGTCTCCGTTCGACCACGGGGACCGGTCTGGTATTTTGTTTCGACGAATCGTTCAGGCGGTTCCACCAAGGCGGTTGATGCTTGGGCGAAACCAAACGCCAGCCCCGATCGCGGCGGCGAGCACCGCGCCATAGACCACGAGGGCCGCGCACAGTACGGCGAACACCGCCCGTAAATCATGGGTCCAATGCCAGGCGGCCCACCCGCCGCCGACGGCCAGAACCATGCGCAGGAAGCCCGCGAATAGCGGCCAGCCCAAACGGCCCGCGCCTTGCGAGGCGAAATACAGCGACAAGCCCAGACCAAAAAAACCGTATCTCGGTCCGGCGTAGCGCAGATAGATGACGCCGGTGTCGAGCATCCTGGGGTCATCGCCGAACAGGCGCAGCCAGGACACCGGCCAGAACGCGGCGGCCAGGCCCACGGCCTCATACAAGACGAACGCCACGGCGCCACCGGTCAGTGCGACGCGCGAAGCCCGCTCCGGTTGGCCCGCGCCGATTTTGGTGCCGACCAGGGCGACCAGAGGCGCGCCCAGGCCGAATACGAGGGGGACGAGGAGGAATTCGAGTCTGGCGCCGGTGCCATAGCCCGCGACGGCATCGGGGCCGGCGGCGGTGCCGACCAGGGCGGTCAGCAGCGCGACGGTCAATGAGGTTTGCGGCGTGCTGACCGAGGCGACGGCGCCGACCCGTAGAATGGTGGCGAACATGGACCAACGGGGACGGACGCGGCCTGGCGTGACCAAAGCGCGGCCGGAGAACAGGGATACCCGGATCTCTCCGAAATCCGGGTATCCTTTTGGTTTTGCGCCCGCCGCCACACCAACCCTGGGCGCGTATACCCGAATTTCTCCGAAACCCAGGTATACCAGCCAAGGATCAGCAGCGTCGCGGCGGTGGTGATGAAGACAGCGATGCCGGCCCCCGCGATCCCCAAGGCGGGGATCGGGCCGAAGCCGAAAATCAGCATCGGCGACAACGGGATCAGCGCCGCGACGCCCAAACAGATCGCGACCGCGGGCATCAGCATGTTGCCGGTGCCGCGAATGACGCTGCCCAGACCGTTCATCAACCACACCAACGGCGTCGCCATGAAGACGATGTTGGAATAGGCCAGAGCGGCGCCGAGCGAATCGCCCTCGCCACCCAACGCGCGATACAGCGGACGGCCGAACGTCAGCACGAGGCCGCCGAACAGCAGGCCTAAAAACAGATTGATCAGGATCGCGTGCCAAACCAAGGTATCGGCGTCGTCCCGGCGGCCGGAGCCCAAAGCGCGGGCGATGGCTGAGGCAATGCCGCCGCCCATGGCACCGCCGGACAGCATTTGCATCATCATGAAGCCGGGAAACACCAGCGCCATGCCGGATAGAGCGGGTAGGCCAAGGCGGGAGACATACCAGGTCTCGATCAGGCCGGTGGAGGCCTGCGCCAGCATCACCAGCACGTTCGGCCAGGCCATGCTCAGCAAGGTCGGCACGATGCGGCCCTGTAACAGGCGGATCGTGCGTGGGTTCATGGTGGTGGCACTCATGTCCGGGATTCACGCCGGGTCGTTTTAATGGCGTAACCGGGACCGTCGATGCGCAGTCCGGTGGCGGGATCGGCCAGAATCGGCTCGACCGGCGCGCCGGTTTCGGTGTTGACGATCTGGACGATCTGACGCTCGGGCGGGAAATGCTTGTTGCCGAAGGCCAGCAGGGCCAGCAGCACGGGCCGGAAATCGTGGCCGCGGGGGGTGAGCACATATGCGTCGCGCGGCGGGTGGTCGTTATAGCGTTCGCGGGTCAGGAACCCAGCCTCGACCAACGCGGTCAGGCGTTTGGTCAGGATCGAGGGGGCAATGCCCAGACTGTCGCGGAACTCATCGAAGCGCGTGGCACCGCGGAAAGCGTCGCGGAGAATGAGCATGGACCACCATTCGCCGACATGCTCCAGTCCTCGGGCGATGGGGCATTGCATGTCGCTGAAGCTGGTGTGGCGCATCTCGGCCCCTCCGGAGTTGGTAGTATGATGATAGTTGGGCCTCACGCGGACATCGGCAAACGCCATGGACACATGGCTGCCATGTGAGTATCATCATGATAGTTATGAGGGGAGCGCTGAGATGATCAAGCCCAGGGAAGGGTCGGCAGCGGTGATTGGGGCGGGTGATGACATTGGGGCGGCGATCGCGCGGCGGTTCGCGCGTGAGGGGTATCCGGTCCATCTGGGCCGCCGCAACGGCGAGAAACTGGCGCCGCTGGCGGACGAGATCGCGGCGATGGGCGGGGGCTGCGTCGCGCATACGCTGGACGCGCGCGATGAGACGGCGGTCGCGGCGTTCATCGCGGCGGCTGAGGCGTCAGCGCCGCTGGAGGTCGCGATTTTCAATGTCGGCGCCAATGTGAATTTTCCATTGTTAGAGACAACCGAACGGGTGTTCCGAAAAGTCTGGGAACTGGCCTGCTGCGCGGGGTTTCTGAGCGGGCGGGAGGCGGCGCGGGTGATGCTGCCGCGTGGCGCCGGCTCGATTTTCTTCACGGGTGCCACGGCCAGCATGCGCGGCGGAACGGGTTACGCGGCGTTCGCCAGCGCGAAGTTCGGGTTGCGCGCGGTGGCGCAGAGCATGGCGCGCGAACTCGGCTCCAAGGGCATTCATGTGGCGCATCTGGTGATCGATTCGAGGGTCGACACGGTGTGGGTGCGCGAGCGGATCAAGGCCTCGGGGCGGGCGGAAAAGCGGTTGATGGATCCGGCCTCGATCGGGGAAATGTATTGGCTGCTGCATCAACAGCCGCGCGATGCGTGGACGCATGAACTGGATGCGCGGCCGGCGGAGGAACCATGGTGAACGTGGAATTTCATTTCGATTTCGGCAGTCCGAACGCCTATCTGGCGCATCGGGTCATTCCGGGGATCGAGCAGCGCACCGGCGCGCGGTTCCGCTATGTCCCCGTATTGTTGGGCGGGGTGTTCAAGGCGACCGGCAATCGCAGTCCGATGGAGGCGTTCGCCGGCATCCGCAACAAACCGGACTATGCGAAATTGGAAACCGAGCGCTTCATGCGCCGCCACGCCATCACCAATTTCACCCGCAACCCATTCTTTCCCGTGAACACGTTACGGATTATGCGCGGCGCCGTCGCGGCGGAGCGGGATGGGATGCCGCCGCGCTATGTGGAGGCGATGTTTCACCATATGTGGGAGGCGCCGAAGAACATGGCGGAGCCCGCGATCATTCTGGCGGCTCTGGCGGACTCGGGGCTGGATGGCGCCGCGATCATGGCATGGGCGGAGGACGCGGCGGTGAAGGCGACGCTGATCGCGAACACCGAGGCGTCGGTCGCGCGCGGCGTGTTCGGCTCGCCCGCGTTTTTCGTCGGCGATGAGATGTGGTTCGGGAAAGACTCATTGCGCGACGTTGAGGAGGCGATCGTGGCATGGCGCTGATCCATCATGTCGTGACGGGAACGAACGGGACGCCGGTCGTGTTCGTGCATGGTTTCGCCTGCGGGCACTCCGATTGGGCGGCTCAGGTGGCGGCTTTGTCGGCGCGATATCGCGTGGTCACGGTGGATTTGCGGGGGCACGGATTGTCGCCGGGTCCCGCTGAGGATTGTGGCATCGAGCGCTATGGCGCCGATGTCGCGGACGTCCTGCGGGCGCTGGATTTACGGGGCGCCGTGCTGGTGGGGCACAGCATGGGCTGCCGGGTGGTGGTGGAGGCGGCGCTGCAGGCGCCGGATTATGTGACATCCGTCGTGCTGGTGGATGGAAGTCAGTTCGCGCCGGGAATGGCGGCGGTGTTGCGGGAGCAGTTTGCCCGCCCCGACGGCTATGCGGCGCTGACCGCGCGGCTGTTTCAGGACATGTTCACGGCGCGGAGCGATCCCTCGATCGCGGCCGCCGTGATGGCGCGCGCGGCGGGTTTGCCGCGCCCGGTGGGGGAAAGGATGTTGTCCGATCTGCAACGCTATGACGTGGTGCGTTGGACCGCGTCTTTGGCGTGTTTGCGGGTTCCGATGTTGGCTTTGCAAACGACCTATAGCAATGAAAAGCGGGACCGGGAGACGATGAAAGTTGGTCAGAATTCTCCGTTTCTGGACATGCTGCGCGAGGCGATCCCGTCCGTCGCGATTGAAATCATTCCGGATACCGGGCATTTTCCGCAACTGGATGAACCGTCAAGGACCAATGCGATTTTGGAACGGTTCATCGA
>JAYVXQ010000435.1:0-3591 GCA_043785025.1 Acetobacteraceae bacterium | reverse complement strand
GAATCAGCTTTCGACAGGGCAGGAAGACGCGACGTAGCACGGCACCACCCAACGAATAAGTTCAGCGGCCGGCGCAGCCGGTCCGCTGCAACGCCTTGTTCGGCCGCGCCCCTCCCGCTGGGTTCCTCGCGCTCCGCGCGCTTCCTGATTTATTCCGCTCTGGTGCTCTACGACTCAGCTTGCGATGAGCGCGCCCAACCCGAGTACGTACGAAACCACTGAACGCTCGCGCCGAGCAATGGTCGCCTTTGATAGCAACGCCGGAAGCGAGCACCTGTGGAAAGGAGACCGCAGCGCTAAATTCTGTTTCACCAGGCCGTGTAGCAGGAACGCCTGTTCATGCACAAGCGTCGGCCGAACGAATAAGTTCAGCGGCCGGCGCAGCCGGTCCGCTGCAACGCCTTGTTAGGCGGTCGGGCGAGAACCCTACGGCTTTAGAATAGAGAGGTACGTCCGCCAGACACCGACGTCCTCCGTGTACCGCTTTGCCATGACGCGGCTGATCTGGGCAATGTGGTTGAGGTCGTGCACGGCCCACGTTGCCAGGAGTTGCCCGAGATTGACCGCCCCAAGCTCAGGATGCCGACCAGGCAATGCTAACTGAGCTTCGGTTAGGTGCCAACGTCGGACGACCTCAAGGTTGGCTTGGCGAAGCTCAGCGAATCGGTCGAGAAGTCGGTCGAGCGACCAGCCTGCTGAGCGACGGATCTGAGCGAAGCGGTCAAACGGCTCGAATGGTTGCTTCTCGCCGTGCTCGAGGATGATGCGGGCACGAGGAACCCAATCAGTCTCCTCGCCGTCGATGAGGTGCCCCACCACGTCGAACGCGCTCCAGGTGTCGGGGCCGTCCCTCCTGCTGTGCCATGAGTCGCTCGTTCCGCGGAGAAGCGTGTCAACGACCATTGGAGTGCGACGCAGAATGTCTAAGGTGTCTCGCAGATCAAAGTTCATGCTCTTCCTCACGCTTCATGGCCGTCTAACGCCGAGGCTAAGCTGCAGCCGAATCACAACACGAGCGCCAGCGAGCGAAGCGAGCAGGCGCCCTCCGAATCGTCGGCTGTCAGCTTCAGCGATCCGCTATGCCGCGAGAGGTGGAGTCACCGTGTCCCGGCGACGATCCATGCGGACGCTGATGACCGAATCCGCTGATCATAGCCGCCAAGAACAAGGACTTCGCTGGTTCGGAGCAGCGTGGCGGTTGCGAACATCTGCGGTCCACTCAGGTCGCCGCGCGTGGGGACGAACACCCGATCAACGGGATCGTACAATTCCGGAGTCGTCGCCCCGCCCGCGACAAGGACGGCGCCGGATTCGAGCTCGGCGACGGCATCGCGAATCTTGTAACGGCCTGATCGCATACTGGGTCCCGGCGAGAACCGGCTCGTTCGAGGATCGTAAATCTCCGTACTGCTGAACCGTCCACTGTAGCCGCCAGCGGAGCCGCCGATAATGAGGACGCGACCATCTGAAAGGAGCGCGGCGGCGTGCTTCACACGCGGCAATACCATATCGCCGGTTGACTGGAACTTGCCCGACGCGGGGTCGAAGATTTCGGCGGAACGGATTATTTCGCCCGGGTTGCCCTGCCCGCCGGTGAGAAGGACGCGGCCATCGGCGAGGCGAGTAGCGAGATAGTGATTGTTGCGCATCGGGCCGACTGGTACAAACCTCGATGTCCGCGGGTCGAACACTTCGGCTGACGCGAGATTGCCCAATCGCCCTTCACCGCCGCCCATGATAAAGACGCGGCCATCCGCGAGCGGCACGGCGATATGGCTACAGCGTGGGAGCGTCATGTCGCCGACCTTGCTCCACCGATCGGTGGCGACGTCGTAGACCTCGGCGCTGGCCGTGGCGCCGCTGGTCGAACACCCTCCCGCTACGAGAACCCGTCCATCCCGAAGCAGGGTCGCGGTGTGACTGGCGCGCGGAGTGGTCATGAGCGCCGCGGATCGGAACGTGCGCCTCGCGGGATCGAAGATCTCCGCGGAGCGGAGGAAGGGACGGCAATTCTGCCCGGGACAACCGCCCGTGATCAGCACTTGGCCGTTCGTCAACAAAGTCGCCTGGTGGGCTGCTCGCTCGGTCGTCATCTCACCGATTCGTTGAACACGCAGTGAGGCGCTCGCCGGCCGCTGTGTTGAACCAGTTGCCGCGATCGTAGAAACCAAACCGATGGCTACGGTGACCGAGCCTCTGATCGTCTTCATCTGTCCCTCCCCATCGTTGTCGGCGGTATAACGCCCTGCACTTCTGCTGCCGGGCGTGTGGCGGCGCGGCGCAATCCTTAAATATGAATCACGTCCCGCGCCACGCCACCGCGCTCACGCCCGGTCGGCCGCAAGCGCGGGTTAGATCGTAGCCACAAAGACCAAGGCCCGCATGGGGAGACATAGCGGGGCGCCGCCGCCCTCGGCTGCCAAAGCGGCTGCGACGGCGTGAATGATCTCCTCCGGTGAGGCGGTCGCCCGTTCCATGATATCGAGCAGGATCGGGTTTCCTGTCACGAGGCCACGTGCCGCGTCGTGGGCGGAGGGGCTTCGGGCCTCCAGCACGACCCGGTCACACGACACGACGTCAAAGTGGGCCGCCTGGAGGAGACCGCGAATCTGCGACTCGTCGTGGAAGCCGAACGGCACTTCATAGAACGTCGGCGGATCGCTGGCGAAATACCGGGCGATGGTATCCCTCGCGATCCGGCCCACGGGGTTCTCGGCCAGCGAGAGCCAGACGTTGAAGGTGAACTGGCCATGGAGCCGCAGCGCCCGGCGAACCTCGCCAAAGACGCGGGGTTTGTCGGGCACGAACATCAGGCCAAACTGACAAGCAACCGCGTCGAAAGCGGCATCAGGAAAGGGCAAGGATACGGCATCCGCTGGCCGCCAGGTGATCCCGGGGTCGGGCACCGCAGCGCGTGCATACGCCAGCATCGGCTCGTTCAGGTCCGTAGCCGTGAGGGTGACCGAGGCGGGCAAGGCGCGCCGAAGCCGCCCTGTCAGGATACCAGTTCCGCACGCGAGTTCCAGGACGGCCGCGGTGGGCGGGACAGTCAGACGTGCCGTGAGGTCGTCCGCATACGGCTCAAAGAGCATCGGGCCGAGAAAGCGATCGTAGGCGGCGGGAATGGAGCCCGTGAACTGCGCGTTGCGATCTGTCATGGCTCCAAGGTAGGATGGTCGTGCGGTCTAACGTACGGCGCTTCTGCGGCGGCCGCGTCAGCGCCGAAGGCGCATCATTGCTGCGCAGCCTCCGCAGCCCCCGCAGCCAGCGCGTGTTAGAGTGCTCAAGCCGTGTGGTGCCGCAGGGGTCAGCTTCGGAAGACGTCGGTGCTGAGGTAGCGCAGCCCCGAGTCCACGATGATCGTGGCGACCGTAGCGTTCGGACCGAGGCGCGCCGCCACACGAAGCGCGGCCACCACGTTTGCCCCCGTTGAGGATCCGGCGAAGATGGCTTCCTCCCGCGCCAGGCGCCGGGCCATCGCCTTGGCCTCTTCCGTGGTCACGGTCAGAATCTCATCAACTTCGTCGGGCTTCCACAGGGGCGGAATGAAGCCGATGCCGATCCCCTCGATCTTATGAGACCCTGAAGGCT
>JAYVXQ010000434.1:0-31453 GCA_043785025.1 Acetobacteraceae bacterium | reverse complement strand
AACGTTTGCCCGCGACGATCGAGCTTGCGTTCACCGCCTCGGTCATCGCCGTCGCGATCGGCGTGCCGATGGGCGTCTATACTGGCATCCATCGCGACACCTGGTTTTCCCGCGTCTTCATGGCCGTGAGCCTCGCCGGCGTGTCGCTGCCGACCTTTCTGATCGGCATCCTGCTGATCCTGATTTTCTCCGTCTCGCTGGATTGGCTGCCAAGCTTCGGGCGCGGCACCGTGGTGCCGATCGGCGGCTGGTGGACCACCGGTTTTCTCACCACCTCCGGCCTGCGCGCTTTGGTGCTGCCGTCGATCACGCTCGGGTTGTTTCAGATGACATTGATCCTGCGGCTGGTGCGCGCGGAAATGCTGGAAGTTCTCCGCACCGACTATATTCGTTTCGCCCGCGCCCGGGGCCTCACGGACCGGTCGATCTATTTCGGCCACGCGCTGAAAAATACCCTGATCCCGGTGATCACCGTCATCGGATTGCAGTTCGGCGGCCTGGTCGCGTTCTCTTTGGTCACCGAAACGGTGTTCCAATGGCCCGGCCTTGGTTTGCTGCTGGTGCAATCGGTCGCCATCGCCGACGTGCCGATCCTGTCGGCCTATCTGCTGCTGATCTCGCTGGTGTTCGTCACCATCAACCTTGTCGTCGATCTGCTGTATTTCGTGGTCGATCCCCGCCTGCGCGTCGCGAGGCCGAAACCATGAGCCTGCGCGTCGCGAGGCCGAAACCATGAGCCTGCGCGTCGCGAGGCCGAAACCATGAGCCCGCGCGTCACGAGGCCAGAACCATGACACTGCGCGTCGCGAGGCCGAAACCATGAGCCTGCGCGATACCTGGGACAGCGACTTCCTGTACGCCTTCCGCAACGCGCCAGTCGCCATGGTTTCAGCCTGCATCGCGCTGATCCTGATCTGCGCCGGCGCCTTCGCCCCCTGGATCGCGCCGCACGATCCCACCGACCTGGCCAGCCTGTCGCTGATGGACAGTTTCAAGCCGCCCTGGCCGTCCGAGGGCGCCGAATGGAGCAATATCCTCGGCACCGACTCGCAAGGCCGCGACGTGCTGTCGGCGATCATGTACGGGATGCGCGTCAGCCTGCTGGTCGGATTCTGGTCGATGACCATCGCCACGGTGATCGGCATCGTCATCGGTCTGATCGCCGGATATTTGGGCGGCACCGCCGACATGATCCTGATGCGCATCGCCGACGTGCAACTGACGTTTCCCGCGATCCTGACCGCGCTGCTGATCAACGGCATCTCCGCCGCCGCGCTGCCGCGGGCGATGCGCGAGAACCTGCAAATCCCCGTTATCATCCTGTCGATCGGCATCAGCCTGTGGCCCGCCGTGGCGCGCACCGTGCGCGGATCCACCATGGTCGAGCGGGACAAGGAATACGTCCTCGCCGCCCGCGTCATCGGCGTCGCGTCCTGGCGCATCATGCTGCGCCACGTCCTGCCCAACGTCCTCGGTCCCGTCCTCGTATTGGCCACGCTTGGCCTCGGCATCGCGATCCTGACCGAGGCGACATTGTCCTTCCTCGGCGCCGGCCTGCCGCCGACCCGCCCGTCGCTTGGCACGCTGATCCGCTACGGCAACGATTTCCTGTTCTCCGGCCAATGGTGGGTGACGATTTTCCCCGGCGCCACCCTCGCCCTCATGGTCCTGTCCATCAATCTATTGGGCGACTGGCTGCGCGACGCGCTGAACCCGAGGCTGCGATGACCGTGTTGCTCGACGTGCGCGATCTGATCGTCGAGTTTCCGACGCGCCGCGGCCTGTTGCGCGCCCTCGACCAAATTTCATTTCAGATCGAGGCGGGCGAAATTCTCGGGGTCGTCGGTGAATCGGGCGCCGGCAAATCGCTGACGGGTGCCGCGATCATGGGCTTGCTGACCCCACCTGGCCGCATCGCCGGAGGGTCCGTGCATCTGAACGGCGAGCGGATCGATACGCTGCCGCCAGAACGCCTTCGCCGTATCCGCGGACGGCGCATCGGCATGATCTTTCAGGATCCGCTGACCACGCTCAATCCGTTGCTGCGCATCGGCCGTCAATTGATCGAAACCATGCAAACGCATCTGCCGTTAACGGACATCCAGGCGCATGCTCGCGCGCTGACCTGGTTGGAGCGGGTCGGCATCCCCGACGCCGCGCGGCGCATGGACTCCTGGCCGCACGAGTTCTCCGGCGGCCAGCGCCAGCGCGTGGTGATCGCTTTGGCCCTGTGCGCGGAGCCCGAGCTGGTGATCGCCGATGAACCCACCACCGCGCTGGATGTCTCCGTGCAGGCGCAGATCATCACGCTTTTGAAATCTCTGACACGGGAGCAAAATACCGCTGTCATGCTGGTCACGCACGATATGGGCGTGATCGCGGAAACCGCCGATCGCGTCGCGGTCATGTATGCCGGACGGATCGCCGAGATCGGGCCCGTCGCCGCTGTCATCCAGCACCCCGCGCATCCCTATTCCGAGGGGCTGATGGGCAGCATCCCGACCGTCGCGCACCGGGCCGCCCGCCTGCGCCAGATCGACGGCGCGATGCCCAGGCTGGACGCCATTCCCAGGGGGTGCGCCTTCCATCCACGCTGCGCGCTAGCGTTCGATCGTTGCTATACCAGCGCGCCAAATTTGTTCACCGCGGGTGCGACCAACGCCGCCTGCTGGCTGCGCGCGCCGGAATACGCGCATGGCTGAACCGCCGATCCTTGAGGTCTCCGGCGTCACCCATGATTTCGACATCTCACGCCCGCTGATCCAGCGCGTGCTGACACGCGAACCGCGCCGTTTTTTACGCGCCGTCAACGACGTGTCGTTCACCATCGCGCCCGGAACGACTCTCTCGCTGGTCGGCGAATCCGGCTGCGGTAAATCCACCATCGCCCGCCTCTGCGTCGGCCTCTATCAGCCGAAACACGGATCGATTCGTTTCGAGGGCCAAACCCTGGCCGAGGCCCGGCGTCAGCGTGGACTGCGCCGCCAGATGAACATGATTTTTCAGGACCCCTACGCCTCGCTCAATCCGCGCTGGACTGTCACCGATATCATCGCTGAGCCGATCCGCACCTTCGCGCTGGAGAAGAACGAATCCTCGGTCCGCCGCCGCGTCGAAATGCTGCTGGCGCAAGTCGGCCTCGCCGCCCGCGACGGCGATCGTTACCCGCACGAGTTTTCCGGCGGTCAGCGCCAGCGCGTCTCCATCGCCCGCGCTTTGTCGTCCGAGCCTGTGTTCCTGGTCTGCGACGAACCCACCAGCGCGCTGGACGTCTCCGTCCAGGCCCAGATTCTCAATCTCATGCGGGATCTGCAACAGAAACTTGGCCTGACCTATTTATTCATCAGTCACAACCTGGCCGTCGTCCGTCATATGTCCGACCAACTTGGGGTGATGTATCTCGGCCGGATCGTCGAGTTGGGATCAGCGGAATCGATTTTTCATCAGCCCTTGCATCCGTATACGCGGTTGCTGCTGGACGCGATTCCGGATCTGGAGCATATCGGCCGCGCCCGCACCCCGGTGGGCGGGGAGGTGCCAAGCCCGATCGCTCCGCCGCCCGGCTGCGCGTTTCATCCGCGCTGTCCGCTGGCCAATGATCGTTGCAAGATCGAGGCGCCGGTGCTGAGCGAGGCCGGGGGAACGCTGGTCGCCTGTCACGCCGTGTCCGAGGGACGCGCGGCGGCCTGAACGGGTGAGAGCGGTTTCCGATCGCGTTGGCTCAGGGAACCCGCTCGCATGACTTATTTTGGCGAGCATCTTTATCCGCTCAGGTGTGGCCACCTGAGCGGATGACGCTCTACCCCAAATCGACGGCGAACCGCACCAGATCCGCGAGGGCGCAATGCATCAACGCGCCCTCCGCCGTCGCGCGCAATGCCACCTTGGGTGCCGCGTTCGCCTCCAACGCTTCCTGCCAGCGCGGCGCGCACAGGCACCAGCGATCGCCCGGTTTCAATCCGGCGAAACCGTAATCCGGCATCGGCGTCGATAAATCATTGCCGGATGTCTTGCTGAAAGCCAGAAACTCCTCGGTCATCACCGCGCAGACCGTGTGGCTGCCGGTGTCCTCCGGACTGGTATCGCAACATCCGTTGCGAAAAAATCCGGTGACCGGATCGGCGGAGCATAAATCGAGGGGACCGCCAAGCACGTTGCGGGAGGGACGGCGTCCGGGACGGCCGCCAGACTCGTCGAAGGGCACACGGAACTCCTCGGCATCAGCCTCTGGGATAGCGCATTGTAACGCGGCTTCGGCCCAGAGCGCCAGTCTATCCGATCAGTCCATCCGATCGATCAGGAGATCAATTTCGCCAGCGCCGCCGCGATCTCGGCACCGGTTTGATCGGCGCGGATAGGTGCGATGAATTGCCCGTCGGGTCCCATCAAATACAACACCGAACTATGATCCATCGTGTAGTCGTCTTGTGCCGCGTCCTTGGCCCGATGTTCGGCGTAATACACGCGATAGGCACGCGCGACGGCGGCGATCTGCTCGGCCGAGCCGGTCAGGCCGATGACCCGCGGTCCGAAGGCGGCGGCGTATTGTTTCACCACCGCGGGCGTGTCGCGTTGGGGATCCACGGTGATGAACAGGGTCTGGACCCGTCCGGCCTTCGGCCCAAGCCGTTCCAGCGCGTCGGCGACCGCGGTCAATGTCGTCGGACACACATCGGGACAAAATGTATAGCCGAAATAGACCAGTGCGAATTTGCCGCGCCAGGTCTTATCGGTCACCGTTTTCCCGTCGCCATCGACCAGCGTGAACGGCCCGCCGACGGTCATCGCCACCGGCCGCGCGCCCGTCAGAAACATGTAACCCCCGACGCTCAGCATCAGCACGGCGAGCAACACCCCGATGATCGCGTAAAGCACGCGCGGCGACGGCGGGCGTTCCGCGCCGGTGGTCATGGGGAATTCCAATTTTGAGGATCAAAGACGAGCGCCATCGGGCGTTCATAGCACCGCTTCCCCGCCGCCCGAACAGCAGCCGGGATCATGCGGCGCGCGGCACCAGGCGCAGCGAGACATTGCCGGCGTGAACGACCCGAGCCTCGCCAGCCTCCGTCGCGATCGTCAGACCCATCAGCATGGGCCCGCCGCCACCGCCACCCGGAAACAGACGCCGCGCATCTGATTCCGGCAAAATCCTTATCCATCCGCGTCCCACGGCGATCCGATACCCGCCCAACGGATCGGATTCGGCTGGCCGGCCCGCGAGGCGCGACAGGCGCGCCATGGTCTCGGCGGGCGCGGGAACGCCATACACGGCCTCCTCCAGAGCGACGGCGCGATTGGGATGCACCATGTCATCGGGCCGCCACAGACGATCGGCGGTCAGATGCCGGATCAACAGTATCCGCCCCTCGGGCGCGTCGGGCGGCATGATGACGGCGAAACGCGCTTCCTCGCCGCCGGCCTGACGCGCGGTGAGATCGACGTCCAGGTCGGGCGCGGCCAAAGCGCGGCGCAACCGGTCGCGCGCCGCGATCTCATCCGCGACGGTCAGCGCCAGGATATGCGCGCCCGGACCGCGCGCCAGAAATCCGTCCAGCGTGGCGCTGGCCTGACCCGGCACCGTGGCCATCAGTTCCAAATACCCACCGTCGCGCAGCATCACGCACCGATTGGCGGTCCGCCCGCTGGCGTGCAGCGCCGCGTTCGTCACATGAAACCCAATCGCCGTGAACGCCGCCGCGAGGCCGCTCAGCTCCGCCCCAACGATCCCGATATGGTCGAGGCCGATGGAAGCCGCGTTGGACAGGTCGCTCATGCGGCGGGCTTTGATCGTGAGCCGACGCGCGGTCAAGGGGGCTTCCGTTGGATCGGCGAATGGTGCCACTGTCAGGCATTATCGATCGACGATTTTTTTCATGCTCATTGGATTGTTCTGATGCCCCCAACGTCACCATCTGAAGAGGCGCCATCTGACAAGGCGCCATCTGACGACGCGCCGACCTTCACCGCCGTCGAAACATTCTATCACGCCTGGCTGACCGGCCTGATCCTGACCCTGGTGACCCGCGCGGGCACGCCAGAAGCCGCCGAAATTGTGTTCCGCGCCTTCCGCCGCCAGCAGCAAACCCGCTTCCTGCCAGGCCTGCGCAAGCTTGGCCTGCTGGACCTGCCCCACGCCGTCGCCTGCGCCCGCTATCATTATCTGTCCAACCAGGTCGGCGGCGGGTCGTGTCTCAGTTTGAAAAAGTAAGTCCGGCTCCGGCCCGCTCCCCCGCCGCGTTGGATCTGGTCCGGCACCGCCATCTGCGTCACCCCGACCGAGGTGTCCCGCGCCATGCTGTACGGCTGGCATGCCAATAACGGCGTGCTTCTGGGCAATCCCCGCCTCGGCTTCGCCTGCACCGGCCAGACAGTCGACGGCCAGCCCGGCCTGGAGGGCTATTATTTTGAGGCCGCGCACGATTTGGCGCCCGATCAGCGCCTGCGTTTCGCATTGGGCGAGCGGTGTCCCGTGGTCGATCCCAGCGCGGCACCCGTGCTGGACCCGGCGGCCTGGCCTGAGGCGCGGCTGCGCAAGGTCATGCGCAACTACGCGATGGACTACATCACCTCGATCGTGCCCGAAACGATCGCCGTGCTTGGCGCCGCCGAGGGCGGGCATCTCGCCGGTCTCAGCGCCCGCCTGATCGGCATGCAATTCTTCGCCGGGGCCGCCGCGGCACTTGGCGGGATCGCACCGAACGCGGAGGGGTTCGCGCGGTTCCTCGCCCGCATCCCGCGCGGTCAGGGCAATGACGCGGTCGTGGTGAAATCCGGGCCAGGATGGGAGGTCCGCCAAACCACCTGGACGCTGATGCGCGAGCGCGCGTCGGTGACCCCGGAAGTGTTCGACGCCTGGACCCAGCTTTTCACCGGCGCCGCGGCGGCGTGCGACCGCGCGCTGACCCTCGACATCGTCCAGCGCCGCGATCGCGGCCACGCTGTCTGGGCTTGGCGGATCACCCGCCAGTAAACCGCGTCCCTTTCCCCTGCTCCGCGAATGCGGCAGCATCAGCCCATGACCGACCCGATCACGACCGCGGTGCTGCAAAACCGCCTGAACGCCATCGCCGAGGAAATGGGCGAGGCCATGCTCCGCACCGCCTATTCGCAAATCCTCAACTCCTCGCGGGATTTTTCCATCGCGCTGATCGATCGCCAGTGCCGCCTGATCGCGCAGGCCGATCATATTCCCGTCCATGTCGGCGCCATGTCATGGGCTGTGAAAGCCCTGACCGCGCGGTTTCCCGATCCGGCGGAGGGCGATGTCTATCTGCTGAACGATCCCTATCGCGGCGGCTCGCATCTGCCGGACCTGACGATCTTCGTACCCACCTTCGCTGATGGGCGCCTGTTGTTCTGGTCCGTTGTCCGCGCGCATCATTCCGATATCGGCGGCGCCACCCACGGCGCCTATAACCCCGCCGCGACCGAGATCTGGCACGAGGGACTGCGCATCCCCCCGATGCGCCTGACCGAAAATGGCGTGTTGCGGGAAGATTTGCTGGAATTCCTGGCCTTGAATGTCCGCCACCCCCGCGATTTCCGCGGCGATCTCGCAGCCCAGATCGGCGCCGCGCGATTGGGCCTGGTGCGCCTGACCCAGGTGATCGCGGAATTCGGCGCGACGGTGCTGGAACAGGCGGTCGAGGCGATGCTCGACGCCGCCGAAACCCATGCGCGATCCATCGTCGCCACCTGGAAAGATGGTGTGTTCGAGGGTTCAGCCGTTCTCGACGACGATGGTTTCGATAAAACAAATATCGTCATCCGCGCGCGCGTCACCAAATCCGGCACCAACCTGACCGTCGATCTGAGCGAGTCGGATCCGCAGGTCACCGGCTTCATCAACTCCTCCCACGCCAACACCCAATCCGCCGTCGCGATCGCCTTCGCGTTTCTGCTCGATCCTGGCGTCAACAAGAACGATGGCGCGTTCCGCCCCCTGACCGTCATCCTCAAAGAAGGCACCATCGTTTGGGCACACGAAGGCGCGCCGGTGACGATGTGCACCAGCCATTGCTCAAACGAAATCATCGAGGCGATCGTCGTCGCGCTGTCGCAATCCTGTCCGGAGCGCGCCATGGGCGGTTGGGGCCGGCGGTTGCGGATCGCCTTGAACGGCACCGATCCGCGCACCAAACGCCGCTTCATCTGGCACATGTTCCAGGCGCGTCCCGGCGGCGGCGGATCCTCAGCCGGTGACGGATACTCCACGATCGGCGAATGGCATTCCGCCGGCGGCATTAAATTCGGCTCGATCGAGGTCGCCGAAAGCCGCTTCCCGCTGGTGTTCGAAACGCATGAATATCGGCCGGATTCGGCGAGCGCCGGACAATTCCGCGGCGGTCATGGCGGCGACATGCGTTTAAGGGTAGAGGCCATGGGACTGACCACCGCCAACACCGCCGGGGAGGGCGTCATCCACGGCGCCCGCGGCATGTTGGGGGGCGGGGACGGCGCACCGCACGACTACACCCTGCTGGCGCCGGACGCAGCACCGCGTCAATTGAAAAGCAAGGAAATCAATGTCGCCGTGCCCTCGGGCAGCGTCATCCATGTTCTGTCCGGCGGCGGCGGCGGCTGGGGCGATCCGGCGCGGCGTAACCCGGATGCCATCGCGCGGGATGTGTCCGAAGGCGTCGCCGCCGCGAAATAAAACATAGGACATCAACCCATGACACCCAGGCTTGGCGCCGGCGCGCACACCTATTACCCCGAGGAAGGATGGGCCAAACTGCCGGAAGGTTGGAGTTTCGGTGACGTCGCCGCCGTCGGCGTCGACCGCTGGGATCGCGTCTACTGCTTCAACCGCGGCGCCCATCCGATGATCGTCCTCGATCGCGAGGGCAATTTCGTGAAAGCCTGGGGTGAGGATATTTTCCACCGCGCGCATGGCGTCCACATGGGACCGGACGATACGATTTATCTGACCGATGACGGCGACCACACCGTGCGTCATTGCACGCTGGACGGCAAAGTCCTGCTGGAAATCGGCGTCCCCGGCAAACCCGCGCCGTATATGAGCGGCGAGCCCTTCAATCGCTGCACCCATACCGCTTTGTCCCCGTCGGGCGACATCTATGTTTCGGATGGGTACGGAAACTCCCGCGTGCATAAATACGCCCCGAACGGCAAACTGCTGCATTCCTGGGGCGGGCCCGGCACGCGGCCCGGAGAATTCAACATCGCGCATAACATTTGCTGCGACGACGATGGTTGGGTTTACGTGGCGGACCGCGAGAACCATCGCGTGCAGGTCTTCGACGGCAACGGCAAATACGAGACACAGTGGAATAATTTGCATCGCCCCAGTGGCTTGTTCATGACCAGGGGAAAGTGCCCGCTGTGTTTTATCGGGGAGATCGGTCCGCATCTGCCGGTTAACATCGATCTGCCCAATATCGGCCCGCGGCTCAGCATCCTCGACCTGAAAGGCAATCTTTTGGGACGTGTCGAGGCCTCGCCCGCCCGCGGCGCTGGTCCCGGCCAGTTCGTGTCCCCGCATGGCATCGCCGTCGATTCGCGCGGCGATATCTATGTGGGGGAGGTCGCGCAAACCTCCTGGTCGCGATCGTTTCCGGATCAACCGAGACCAGCCACTATCCGCTGCCTGCAAAAACTGGTGAAGGTTCCCGCATGAGGCGAACGATCGGCATCGATGTCGGAGGCACCTTCACCGACATCGTGGTGACGGACGAAACTGGCGGCATGATCATCGCCAAAGCGGCCACCACGCCCCAGGATCAGTCGTCCGGCGTGCTCGACGGCATCGCGCTGGCCGCCGCCGCGTTGCACCTGACGACTGAGGCATTGCTCGCCTCGGCATCCCGTATCGTTCATGGCACGACCGCCGCGACCAACGCCTTGCTGGAGGGCAAGACCGCGCGCGTCGGCATGCTGACGACCGAAGGCCATCGCGACGTGATCGAGATGCGGGAGGGTCTGAAACCGGAACGTTACAATTTACGCATGGCGGCGCCCGCCGCTTTGGTGCCGCGGCGCCTGCGCCTGCCGGTGCGCGAACGCATGCGCCCCGACGGATCGGTGTCGATCCCGCTGAATCCGGCGTCGCTGGATCGCGCCATCGACGCCCTGGCGCGTGAGAACGTCGACGCGATCGCGATCTGTTTCCTGCATGCCTGGCGCGATCCCGCGCATGAGCAAGCCGCCGCGCGCGCTGTCCGCGACCGCTTACCCGATGTCTACATCACGCTATCGTCCGATGTCCTGCCGCGGATCAAGGAGTTCGAGCGGTTTTCGACCACCGTCGCGAACGCCGCCGTGGGACCCGTGATCGACCGGTATCTGATGAAACTAAAACAACGCCTTTCGGACGCGGGTTACGCCGGCGAACTGCTGGTCATTCTGTCGCATGGCGGTGTGGCGACCGTCGCCGAGGCCACGCGCCTCGCCGCCGGCACCGCTTTATCGGGGCCCGCCGGAGGTGTCGCCGCCGCCGTCGCGCTGTCGCGTCTGGGTGTGGCGAAGGATTTGATCGCGTTCGACATGGGCGGAACCTCCACCGACATCGCTTTGGTGCGCGATGGTCAACCCGCTCTGTCCGATGGCAAAACGGTCGCGAACGCGCGGATCGCGTTGCCAAGCCTGGATATCGTGACATTGGGCGCGGGCGGCGGATCCATTGGAAAAATCGACCCGTCCGGGCTGCTGGCGGTTGGCCCGGAGAGCGCCGGCGCCATTCCCGGACCGGTTTGTTACGGTCAGGGCGGCACCGAGCCCACCGTCACCGACGCCAATCTCGTCCTTGGCCTGCTCGACCCTGGTAATTTTCTCGGTGGACGCCGCGTACTGGATACGGGGGCCGCGCGCACCGCCATGCATCCGATCGCGGAACGATTGGGCCTGACGATCGAGGACGCGGCGCACGGCATCCACCGCCTGGTCAACACCCGCATGGCCGATGGCGTGCGCGTCGCCACCGTCCGCCGCGGCGTCGACCCCCGCGGCCACACGCTGCTCGCGTTCGGCGGCGCCGCCGGCCTGCATGTCACCGCCGTCGCCGCCGAATTGGGCGTGCGCCGCGTCGTCGTGCCCGTCGCCGCCTCGGTTTTATCCGCCTGGGGCATGCTCAACACGGATCTGCGCGTCGAGTTGACGTTGGGCCAAAGCCAATCCGCCGGCATCGACCCCGACGCGCTCACCGCTGCTTTCCGCGCGATGGAACACGAGGGCCGCGCCCGTCTGTCCTGGTTCGACGGCCCGATATCCGTCCGTCATTCCGCCGACATGCGCTACGGCGAGCAGGTGTTCGAAATCAACGTCTCCCTCGACGGCGTGGCCCCTACGCGCGCGGCGATCGAGGATGCGTTTCACACCGCGCATGAGCGTCTCTATACCTATGCGTTACGAGATCAGGATGTCGTGCTGGTGAACGCCGGCGTGTCGATCATCGGCGAACTGCCCGCGGCACCCGTGGCAGTGGTTGGGGGAACCGTGGCGCACGCGGCGGCGAAATCCCACCGGCGCATTTACCTGACGGCCTGGATCGACGCGCCGGTTTATGACCTGACCGCGCTCAGCCCGGATCAGACCATCACCGGAGCCGCGATCATCGAGTCCGAAACGACAACGATCCTGTTACGGTTAGGCGAAACCGCGCGGTTCGACCCGCGCGGCTGGCTGGATATCGCGGTCTATTCCGCCGCCTCCGCCCCCACCTGAGCCAGTTTGGAAATCTCGATCCCTTTGCCAACCCCGGCGCGATCCCGGTAGGCGGCGGTGTCGATTTCATCGAGCACGATGGTTCCGTTCAGCACGTTTTGCTTCCAGGCCTGATGCTCGGGCTCGCGGCCGGTGAACTCGGGCATCACCTCGCGGGCGAATAACTCCAGACTTTCGCAAATATGCTCGTGCGTGTTCTTGCCCGCCTGGTTCAGAAGAATGATCTGATCGACATGCGACGCCTCGAACCGGCGCAGCTTGCGGCGGATGGTTTCCGGCGATCCGATCAGCCCGCCGGTCAGCGCCTTATGCGCCAGCTCCGGATTGGCTTTCTTCCATTTCTCGTACTCGTCCCACAGATTGACCGTCCCAGGAGCCGCGCGTTCCCGATTGCGGGAGCCGCTGTACCACGCGAGCGAAAACTGAAAGAACGTCACGCCATCGGCGCGCCGGCGGGCTTCTTCATCGGTTTCCGCGCACATGAAATAGCTGACCATGGCGATGTTACAATTGGCCTGGTAATCCGCGAGTTTTTCCTGCCGGCGGGTAAAGCTGTTGTAATAAGCATGCACCCAGGCATGCGCCATCTCAGCGCTGAGGAATTGAAAGCCCAGAGCGCCGATGCCGCGGCGTCCCGCCATTTCAATGGTTTCGAGTTGCGAGCACGCCACCCATAGCGGCGGATGCGGCTTCTGGATCGGTTTCGGCAGCACGTTACGCAACGGGAATTTGAAATACGGCCCGTCATATTCCCAGCCACCATCTTTGAACATCGGCAGAACGCAGCGCACGCCGTCTTCCCAGACCTCGCGCTTATTTTCCATTTCGCAGTCGAAAGGGCCCAGTTCGGTGATGGAGGCGCCTTCGCCCATGCCGAACTCGACGCGACCGTTGCTGACCAGATCCAAACAGGCGACTTTCTCAGCGACCCGTGCCGGTTGATTGGTCGTCAATTGAATGATGCCGTGTCCTAAACGAATATTTTTGGTGCGCTGGCTGGCGGCGGCGAGAAACACCTCGGGTTGCGGAGAATGCGAGTATTCTTCAAGGAAGTGATGCTCGACCTCCCACGCGTAGTGATAGCCAAGCTTGTCCGCAAGTTCGACCTGCGTCAGGGCGTTTTGATACAGATCGCGCTCGGTGAACTCCCCCCAGGGGCGGGGACATTGCAGTTCGTAGAAAATACCGAATTTCATGCGGGTTCTCCTGCCGGACGGTACTGTCAGTCTCCCACGTTCCCCCGCGTCCGGCAAATGTTGCCACCGGCCGGAAACCGTCGGAAAACAGCGACGCAGGAGGATACACATGACCCCGTTCGACCCCGCTTTATTCGATGATGCGGCGATCACGCCCGATACGGCGCAACTTAACGCGGCCATGATCAACCTGATGACTGGCCAACCGGAATGGTGGCTGGTGGGGCCTGAGACCTTCCGCGCCGCGCGACGCCGTGGCGAGGGTCCGTTTCCCGCCCCCGTCATGTCACCCCGCGCGCGGACGATCGTCATCACCGGCAAGGATGGCAACGACATTGCGCTGCGGGTCATCGCCTCCGCCAATCCTCGCGGGATTTATCTGCACATCCACGGCGGCGGCTGGGTTTTGGGTGGGGCCGACATGCAAGATCCGATGCTGGAACGAATCGCCGATAATACCGGCCAGGCCGTCGTCAGCGTCGAATATCGCCTGGCACCGGAACACCCGTATCCCGCGGGCCCCGATGACTGCGAAGCCGCCGCCGCCTGGCTGATCCAGAACGGCCAACGCGAATTCGGCGCCAGCGCGATGACCATCGGCGGCGAATCAGCGGGCGGGCATCTGGCCGCCGTGACGATCCCGCGGCTGCGCGATCGTTACGGATACACCGGCTGGCGCGGTGCCAACCTGGTCTACGGCGCTTATGATCTCAGCATGACCCCTAGCCAACGCCAGTTCGGTGACACACGGCTGGTTTTGCGCACGAGCGACATGCGGCAATTCTACAACGCGTTTTTGCCTGACACCACCGAACGCCGCGTGCCCGATATCTCCCCACTTTACGCCGATCTGAAAGGCCTTTGTCCCGCCTTGTTCAGCGTCGGCACCAAAGACGCTCTGCTGGACGACACGCTGTTCATGCACGCGCGCTGGGTTGCCGCGGGCAATCCGGCGGAACTCGCGATCTATCCCGGCGGCGCGCATGGGTTCACTCTGTTTCCCAACGCGCTGGCGCAATCCGCGGCCGCCGCCATGGACGCGTTCCTCAATCGCGTTTTGGGCTGACACCAAAAAGGATCCGAGCGATGGAATTTCAAATCGGCCCGCAACAGCGCGACATGATCGCCTCGGTCCGCGACCTCGCGCAAAACGAGTTCAAAGCCAAAGCCGGACGCTGGATGGACGGCACGTTTCCGTGGGAGAACATGAAAAGCCTCGCCGCGTTGGGCGTGCTCGGCATGTCCGTGCCCGAGGAATATGGCGGCCTGGGACTACCGATTTTGGATACCGCGCTGATCCTGGAGGAGATCGCCAAGGTCGATTACGTCACCGCCATGGCCGTACTGGGCGAGGCCGGAGTGCAAACCCGCGTCATTTCCCATTACGCGCCGCCATCGATCCGCGAACGCATCTTACCCCGCGTGGTCAGCGGCGATTGCATCCTCGCGGTGTGCATGACCGAGCCCCATGCCGGCACCGATGTCGCGAATTATCGCACCAACGCGCGCGTCATGAGCGACCGGGTCATCCTGAAAGGCACCAAAACCCTGATCAGCCGCGCGCCAGAAGCCGGCATGTTCGTCATCTTCACCCGCATCGACGGCAAACCGGGCCGCGAAGGCATCGGCTGCGTGCTGCTGGAAGCGGGCACGCCGGGCTTTGAGGTCACTGGCACCTATCACACCATGGGCGGCGAAAACCTGCACGAAATCCAGTTCAACGATTGCGAACTGCCGCTGGAAAACCTGGTGATCAAACAAGACGGTTTCCGCCGCCTGCTCTCCGCCTTCAACACCCAGCGCTGTCTCAATCCCTCCATCTCACTGGGCCTTGCCGAAGGCGCCTTCGACGAAGCGGTGAACTACGTCCGCGAGCGCACCGTTTTCGGCAAGCCGATCGCTGACTTCCAGGGCATCCGCTGGAAACTCGCGGATATGTTCAAGGATATCGAGGCGGCGCGCGGTATATTATATCGCGCCTGTCTCACGGCGAATCCTTTCCCGGACCCGCTGATGGCCGCCGCCGCCAAAATATTCTGCAACGAAATGTCGTTGCGTGTGACGTCCGAAGCCGTGCAGGTTCATGGCGGCTTCGGCTTCACCGACGAATATCCGGTCTCCCGCCTTTATCGCGGCGCCCGCTATGGCTCGATCGGTGGCGGCGCCTCCGAGACCTTGCGTGACCTGATCGGCAAGAAAATCGTCGGCGATTTCGATCCCGTCGACGGGATCATGGGTTTGGGAACGTTCTAAACCTTGATGTCCCTGACGAATTTCGCCTTTTGCGCACAGGCCGCCAACAGGAACGACAGATCCGTCCCCGTGGACACGTAACGCGCGCCCATCGTGACGAATTTCTCGATCAGATCGTCGCGCGACGCGAGGCCGCCCACGCCGATATATTTCCCCACCGCGCGCGCCGCCGCGATGGCGCGCTGAAACGCCGCCTCCAGTTTCGGATGATCATATTGTCCACCGATGCCCAATTCGGCGCACAGATCGTTGCTGCCGATCATCATCATGTCGACGCCGGGCGTCGCGATGATCTCCTCCACATTGTCCAGTGCCGCCGCGGTTTCCAGCATCAGCACCAAAGACGTCGCGTCATTCATCGCGGCGTTCGTTTCGGCCATGGGAAAGGAGCGATATTCGTAATGAGACAGCGCGCCACCCGCCGAACGCTCGCCAAGGCCCGGGAATTTGACCAATTTCACCATCTCCCGCGCGTCAGCGGCTGAGCGGACATGCGGCGTGATCACCCCCATCGCCCCGCCATCCAATACGCGTCCGATATAATCCGGCGTGTTGGCGGGCACCCGCACCAGCGGCGTGATGCCGATCTGCTGTGCCGCGATGCAAATCTGGCAAACCGTATCGATCGAGAGCGTATTATGCTCCATATCGACGTAAAGCGTATCGAACCCGGCGGTCTTGGCGATCCGCGCGATTTCGATGGACCGCGCGAACCGCACCGTCATCGACGCCACCACCTCGCCGCGGCCCAACTTTTCTTTCATGTGGTTGCGCAAGATCGATCCCAGTTGCTCGGACATTGTTTGCTCCCTCACCGGACGGCGGTATGATAGGTTTGGCCATACGCGCGAGAGACCATGCCTGACAAGTCTGACCAGACGCCGCTGCTCGACGTACGCGGCGTCACGCTTCGCTATAAAACGCGGGACCATTTGGTCACCGCGACCTATCGCATTGATTTCAGCATCCGGACATCGGACCGATTTATCCTGCTTGGTCCATCAGGTTGCGGAAAATCGACGCTTCTGAAAGCCGTGGGCGGCTACATGGCGCCGACCGAGGGCGAAATCATGCTGAAAGGCAAGCGCGTCACCCGGCCCGGCCCCGACCGGATGATGGTGTTTCAGGAATTCGATCAACTGCTGCCATGGAAAACCGTGCGCCAGAACGTCGCCTTCGCGCTGGAAACCTCGGGCAAGCTCAAGGGACGCGCCGCTGACGAAAAGGCGATGCAGTATATCGAGAAAGTGCATCTCACCCGCTTCGCCGACGTGTTTCCGCACACCTTGTCCGGCGGGATGAAGCAGCGCGTCGCGATCGCCCGCGGCATGGCGATGGAGCCCGACATTCTGCTGATGGACGAACCTTTCGCCGCCCTCGACGCGCTGACCCGCCGGCGGATGCAGGAAGAATTGCTGATGCTGTGGGAGGATACGCGCTTCACCGTGTTGTTCGTCACGCATTCGATTCCGGAAGCCGTCATCATCGGCAATCGCATTCTGCTCATGACCCCGCATCCCGGCCAGGTCAAAGCCGAGCTGAACAGTATCGATCCGTTGGCGCACCCCGCCGACGCGGCGCTGCTGGAACAGCGCATCCACGACATGCTGTTCGCGGATCGGGTGGAGGAAGATGAGCATGTCTGATCTGGCGTCGCGGCCCGAAATCGTCCGCGAGATCAGCGGGGCGAATGAATTCGGCATTATCGAGAAAGAACTGACCGTTTTCGAGCGCCTTTACAATCAAGGGTGGATCCGCAAAACCGGATTGCTGATCGTCGTCGCGATCGTGTGGGAGATTTACGCGCGGCATCTGGACAATCCATTGCTGGTGCCGACGTTGACCGAAACGTTCACGGCCTGGCTCGACGCGATGAAAAGCGGCGTATTACCGGAACGCGTGCTGACTTCGATCAAGGTCCTGGCCATCGGCTTCACCACTGGCGTCATCCTGGCCGCGATCCTGACCATCCTGGCGATCACGACACGATTGGGCACCGATTTCCTGGAATCGATGACCGCGATGTTCAACCCGCTGCCCGCCATCGCGTTGCTGCCATTGGCGCTGATCTGGTTCGGATTGGGCCTCGGCAGTCTCGTGTTCGTCCTGGTCCATTCCGTGCTCTGGGCTGTGGCACTCAACACCCATGCCGGATTTCGCGGTGTGTCCAACACCTTGCGCATGGTCGGACGCAATTACGGCCTGTCCGGCTTGGGCCTCGTCATCAAAATCCTGATCCCCGCCGCGTTTCCCTCGATCCTCTCCGGCCTCAAAATCGGATGGGCCTTCGCCTGGCGCACGCTGATCGCCGCCGAGCTTGTGTTCGGCGTGTCCTCCGGCAAAGGCGGTTTGGGCTGGTACATCTTCGAAAGTAAAAACCAGTTGGACATCCCCGAGGTTTTCGCGGGGCTTTTGACCATCATCATGATCGGTCTGCTGGTCGAGAACGTGGTGTTCCGCACCATCGAAAATCGCACCGTCCGCCGCTGGGGCATGCAGAACTAAAAGGGACGTCTCACCATGAGCACATTGGAAACGAAATCCGTCCGCCGCCGTGAGGATCCGCGCCTGTTGACCGGCAGAGGCGACTACGCCGCCGACGCGCACCGCGAAAACATGCTGCACGCGATCTTCGTGCGATCCCCGTACGCGCACGCGAAAATCATCGGCATCAACGTGTCCGAGGCGCGCGGCATGGCCGGGATCGTCGCGGTCTACACCGACGACGATCTCACCAACGTCAATCCGATCCCCGGCGGCATCGGCTTCCCGCGCCCCGACGGCGGCAAGGCGGCGATGACCAACCGGCCCTTGCTGGTGCGCGACCGCGTTCGTTTCGTGGGCGAACCCGTCGCCATGGTGCTGGCCGAAACCCGCGCCGCCGGTCTCGAAGCCGCCGAGGCCGTGGTCGTCGATTACGCCGAACTGCCCATTGTCACCGACGTCATGGACGCGATGGCGCAAGGCGCGCCCCCCGTGTGGGACGAGTATCCCGACAATATCGGGTATCTGTGGAAACGCGGTGACGTCGAATTGACCGAGGCCAATCTCAAAGCCTCCGCGCATGTCACGAAACTCGACTTCACCGTCTCCCGCGTCACCGCCAACACCATGGAAACGCGCGGCGCATGGGCTGAGATCGGCCCCGATGGGCGCATGGTCGTGCACGCCTCCAACCAATCGCCGTTCAATCTTCGTAACGGCATGGCGAACGGCAATTTCAACATCCCCCCCACCGATATCCGCATCTTGCCCGGCGACGTCGGCGGCTCCTTCGGCATGAAATCCGGCGTCCATGTCGAGGTTGTTCTGGTCGCATGGGCTGCCCGCGCCCTCAATCAGCCGGTGCGCTGGATCAGCGAGCGGACCGAGGGGTTTCTGACCGACGAGCAGGCGCGCGAAATGCGCATCATCGGCGAACTCGGCCTCGACGCGAACAACAAGATCACCGCGTTGAAACTCCGCTGGAACGCCAATCTCGGCGCCTATTGCTCCGGCCGCTCCGGCTGGCCGGTCGGCAATGTCGGCGGTGTGGCGGGCACCTATCTCATTCCCGCGATTTCCGCCGAGGTCTGCGGCGTCATGACCCATACTGTCCCCACCGCCGCCTATCGCGGCGCTGGCCGGCCGGAGGCGACCTATGCCATCGAGCGCCTGATCGACGTCGCCGCGCGCGAACGCGGCATCTCGCCCTACGAATTGCGCCGCATCAACCTCATTCCGCCCGAGGCGATGCCCTATAAGACCGCTTTAACGTTCCTCTACGACTGCGGCGAGTTCGAGGGCAACATGATCAAGGCCGCCGAACTGGCGGAACTCGACACATTCGAAACCCGCCGCGACACCGCCAAAGCGAACGGCAAACTCCGCGGCATCGGCCTGACCAACTGCATCGAAGTCGCCGGCGGGCCCTTCCTGCGTCCCGCCAAAGACCTTTCGACATTGCGCTTCGCCGAGGACGGGCAATTGATTCTCCGCACCGGATCAATGTCCGTCGGCCAGGGGCTCGAGACGACGATGACCCAGATCGTCGCCGGTCGTTTCGGCATTCCGATCGAAAACATCCGTTACGAACAAGGCGATACCGACCAACTCCCGTACGGCAAAGGCAATGGCGGCTCCGGCGCTTTATGCATCGGCGGCTCAGCCGTCATGCTGGCGGTGGATAAAGTCATCGAACGCGCCAGCAAACTCGCCGCCATGCTGCTGGAAGCCGCCGTCACCGACATCGAACTGCGCGACGGAAAATTCCACATCGCCGGCACCGACCGCTCAATCGACGTCGCCGCCGTCGGCCGTGCCTCCTTCGATGCCAATTTCATTCCGCCCGGCGAAGAGGGCGGGCTGACCGAAAGTGGCGAGTTCATCCCAACCGCCGTCACCTTCCCGAACGGCACCCATATTTGCGAGGTCGAAATCGATCCCGATACCGGTGTGACGGAAATCATCCGCTATTCCGCCGTCGAGGAATTGGGCAAAATCCTCAATCCCATGATCGTCGCGGGCCAAATCCATGGCGGCGTGGTGCAGGGCATTGGTCAGGCGATGGGCGAGGTCATCATCCACGATCCGGCTTCGGGCCAGATGCTGACGGCATCGTTCATGGACTACCAAATGCCGCGCGCCGACGAATTACCGGATTTTCGCCTCGCGACGCGGGAGGTTCCGACGAAAGTGAACCCGATCGGCGCCAAAGGCGTCGGCGAGGCGGGCACCGTGGGTGCGATGGCCGCCGTGATGAACGCGATCAACGATGCGCTGGCACCTCTCGGCATTCGTCATTTCGATATGCCGGCGACTCCCGGACGGGTGTGGCAGGCGATCACGGCGGCGAAATGACCTCTACACGCCGCGGGATCCCCGCAACAGATGGACAACGACCAGAACGACGATGGACCCGCCGACAGCGACCGCCATGCTGTAAATATTCAACCCGGTCACGTCGTGGCGGCCCAACAGAGTCATGATCTCCCCGCCCACCACGGCGCCGAGAATGCCAAGCGCGGTGTTCATCAGAAATCCGCGGCCGCGATCCGCCACCATTTTATGGGCGATAAACCCCGCGATCAGACCCAGAACGATCCAACTGATGATATTCATCGACCTTATCCCCGTGTCATGGAGTGATTTTAACCACGAACAACCGCCGGGTCGACCAGGAGATCCATAGCCGCCGCCCCTGGATCCAATCCAAGCCCACAAGCAGATCGCTGACCGGCTGCAATGGGATCGGCGCCGCCAGCAGCATCGGCGCGACGGTCACATCGGACCCGATGCGCAAACCGCGAAACCAATGCGGCCACGCGGTCACGCGGCGCGGTCCCACACCGCTGATCATCTCCGGCGCGTCGCCCCCCACGGTCAATCCCATCCGCGCCATGCCGGACAAGCTGAGCACTGTCCGGCTGGCGCCGGTGTCGAGAAACGCGCGCAGCCGGACGCCATCCAACACGGCGGGCACGAGCAACGCGCCGTCCAGGGGGGGATCCATTGGAATTTCCTCGTAACCATCCGGCCACGGAACAAATCGCCCGGAACACCCCGCGACTGTAAACAACGCCATGATCCGCCGCGCCGGGTCCAGATCGACGTCGAACACGGATAAAAAATCCCGTCCCAGAAGCCCGTCGATCCCGTCACCCACCGGCAGCGCCGCGACGCGCAAACTACTGTCCCCGCTGAGGCTTCGCCGCCGCAGCGCCACCCCGCCCAATGTCACCGAACGCGGCATGGCGTTGCGCCGCCGCTCCACTCCACCGACACCGCGCATCGTCGTCGCGGTCCATTCATCCAGTTCCAGGTCAAACCGCGCGACGGCCGCGGGCGTCACCACCGTGCGCGCCGCACCCGTATCGACAATGAAACGGCCAGCGATCCCGTTCACCTGAACCGGCGCCACCATCAGTGAACCGGACAGATCGACTGGCACCGTCGCGCGCGGTTGCACGTCGCAGGCGGCGGCGGATCCCACCGCCAGAAAACCCGTGACGATCGCGGATCTAACGGCTCTTGGGATCCAGCGCATCGCGCAACCCGTCTCCCACCAGATTGAACGACAACACGCACAGAAAAATCGCCAGACCGGGAAACACCGCCAGCCAGGGCGCCTGTGACAGAAATCGTTGCGCCGAGGTCAACATCGAACCCCAGGACGGCGCCGGCGGTTGCTGCCCCAACCCGAGAAACGATAACGACGCCTCCGCGATGATCGCCGCCGCGATCGCCAGCGTGCCCTGCACCATCACCGGCGGAATGATATTCGGCAGCACATGCCGCAAGGCGACCCGCCACGGCGGATTGCCCAGGGCGCGCGCGGCTTCCACATAATCATTGCTGGCGGCGTCCAACGTCGCGGCGCGCGTCACGCGCATGAATCGCGGCGCCGTTGAAACGCCAATCGCGATCATCGCATTCGTCAGATCCGGCCCCAGAAACGCCGCCAGCGCGATGGCCAGGATCAGAAATGGACAGGCCAGCATCGCGTCGACCACACGCGACAGCACGGCATCCAGCCAGCCGCCCGTCAGGCCCGCCAATAATCCCGCCGGCACACCGATCCCCGCCGCGATCAGTACCGAAACGACGCCCGCCAGCAGGCTCGCTTGCGCCCCGAACATCACGCGGGATAACACGTCGCGGCCGTTTTCATCGGTGCCCATCCAATGCGCCGCCGACGGCGCCTTTCGGATCGCGCTCCATGACGTCGCGATCGGGTCATAGGGGGCGATGAGCGGGGCGCACACCGCCATGACCACGAACACCACGATAATCACCAGGCCGATCATCGCGATTGGGCGGCGCGCGAAGCCCAGAATCGCGAGTTGACCCGGGCTCAAGGGCGCTTTCATGCCGGGTCCAACGCCGCCGCCATCGTCTGACTGATCGACGCCACCAGCGCGGCATAGCCGGGATCGAGCCGCGATCCGCCATCGCGCGGCAACGCCGATGTTATTTCCTGATCGATCCGTCCGGGACGCGGCGTCATCAGAACGATCCGCCGCGCCAGAAACGCCGCCTCATAGATCGAATGCGTTACGAATATGACGGTGCAGCCGATATCCTTCCACAGCGCCAGCAGATCATCCTGCAGCCGGTGGCGGGTGAATTCATCCAGCGCGGCGAACGGCTCATCCATCAGCAGCACGCGCGGCCGCGTCACCAGCGCGCGCGCAATCGACACCCGCATCCGCATCCCGCCCGATAATTGCCTTGGTTTCGCCTGCGCGAATCCCGTCAGACCCACGCGCCGCAGCGCCGCCGCGATGTCGTCCGCCGCGGCGTCCCGCGACACACCCCGCAATCGCAAGGGCAGCCAGACATTCTCCGCCGCCGAAGCCCATGGCAACAACGTCGCGTCCTGAAAGACGAAGCCGATATCGCCCGGTTCCGGCGCTTGTCCCGCATCCCAGGCCAATGTTCCGCCATCCGGATGATCCAGTCCGGAGATCAGCCGCAGCAGCGTCGACTTCCCGCAACCGGAGGGCCCCAGAAGTGCGAGAAAATCACCACTTTCGATCCGCAACGAGACATCGCGCAGCGCCTCCGTGCCCGTCGGGAACCGCCGACCGACCGATGCGATCGTCAGCATAACGGGCTAACGTTTCAACTCCATGCCCACTTTCTTGTTCACGAATGTCATGGTGTAGGCCTTGCTGATATCCATGCCGGCGGGATACAGACCCTCCGCCTGGACCGCCGCGTAAAACGCCCGCCACCGCGCCTCCGACATCGCGCCGATCCCCGCCGTCGCGGCATCGCCCGATTCCAGAATACCGTGACTTTTGATCGCGGCGCGGCCGTAATCGATCAACCGCTGGGTCATTTCCGGATTCTCCTTCAGGATCAACGCGTTTCCGGCGGTGGGATCGCCGTGCAAATACGCGTACCAACCCTCGATCGAGGCGTCGATGAAACGTCGCACCAGATCCGGACGCTCATTGATATTTTTATCCGACACCGCGATCAGACTGGCGTATCCGGTGAACCCCGCGTCGGCGACCAGCATCACCACCGGATCGAACCCCGCCGCCTCTTTGATCGAGAGCGGCTCGGACCCCAGAAACCCTTGCTGGATCGCGGTTTTATCCGCCAGAAACGGTGCCAGATTGAACGTATACGGTTTGATCTGCGAATCGGTATAGCCATACTTCGCTTTCAGGAAATTCCACCAGCCCACGCGGGTATCCGAACTGATCAGGATCGGCTTGCCCTTCAGCGCCGGGAAACTGTCGTTTCCCATGCCGGGATGCGCGATCAGGACCGAGGGATCCTTCTGAAACATCGCCGCGACGGTGCGAAACGGAATGTTCTCCTTGACGAAATTCAGCGCCAGAAACGCGTTCGAGGTGATGTTGAAATCCAGCCGGTTCGCCAGCAGCAATTGCGTGTGGTTCACCTGCGGCCCGCCCTGGCGCACCGTCACCTCCAGCCCATGCTTCGCGTAAATGCCCGCGGCGACCGCCTGATAATAGCCGCCGTACTCCGCCTCAGCTTTCCAATCGAGGCCGAAACTGACTTTATCGGCGGCGCGCGCACCCGTCGCGGCCGCCACCAAAGCCAGAAGAACGAGCAAAAAACGCATGGTACGCCTCCGGACGGATTAGACCATGATCGTCTCAGGTTGACCCGATCATGGTCTGAATTTCGCGTTGACGAGGGCGATTCACGTTTGAGGTCGAAATCAACCTCAAACGATCGCGCTCTGGACCCAGCAGTTTGGCACCAGTACTGGGCTGCGCAAGACTACCGCTGATTGCCGATCGCGCTCAGCGGAAAAATCGCCGCGCGCCACCAGAACCCGATCAGCGCCATCAGGCCCAAACCGGCCAGGCAATAGAGGGTCGCGGTCAGTCGAAACCCGATCCACGGGATCAACACGCCGGAGGCCAACAGCCCGATCGGCAGCCCGTAAATCGCCAGCATCCGCACCCCCATGACCCGCCCGCGGTACCGCGGTCCGGCGGTCTTCAGCAGCATCGCCGCCAGCGGCACCATGCTCAGGCTCTGCGCGAACCCCGCCAGCACCAGCGTGACGCGGCCGCTGAACGGTCCCGGCATCTGGACGAACAGCAGCACCATCACGAACCACGCCGCCGAGAAGATCATCATCATCCGCGCGGGCCGCAACGACGCGCCGAACAATCCCACGGTCAATGAGCCGAAAAACGCCCCCGCCGCGAAACTGGCGACCAGAGTGCCCAAGCCGGTTTGACCGATGTGATAAATTTCGCGCGCGACGTAGGGCAGCAGCCCGCTGGTCATCGGAAACGCGAGCAAATTGACCAGGAACGCCAGCCACATGCCGGCGTGAACGACGGGCGTGCGGCGGACATAGGTCATTCCGTCCTTCACCTCGCGCAGAAACATCAACGCACCCATCTCAACCGTCGAGCCCAACCTCGTTTGACTGACCATCGCCGTCATCGCGAGGCCAAGCCCATAAAACACGACGATCGCCGCATAGGCTTGCGCCAAGCCCAGAAACGCCAGCAGCGCGGCGCCCACGAGCGCACCCAGGACGCGCGCGGAATCGGAGGTGGTGCGCGACACTCCCATCGCCGCCATCAGTTGCGTGATCGGCACGATATCGGCGACCAGCGCGTTGCGGATCGCCAGATCCGAAGGGCGCACCAGCCCATTCACGCCCGCGATCAGCAGCACATAAAGCGGCGATAATGAGTCCGTCGCCGCCATCGTCAACATGATCATCGCCAGCACGGCATAGGACGCGCGCATCGCGCACAGCACGTTACGATGTCCGAAACGGTCGCCCGCCATCCCGAACATGGGCGCGACCAAAGTTCCGGTATATTGCAACGATCCATACAGCGTCAGCAGAAACACCGACCCGGTCTCGGCCAGGATATACCAGCCAAGGATCAGGACCTCCATCTCGATGCCCCAGGAGGTCAGCATATCCGCTGGAAATTGCAGCCGGAAATCGCGCACCGCGAATGGCGCCAGCAAGGCTGGCCGGCGGTTCCGGCTCATGTGTCCCGGTTACCGGAACGGAATCGCGTACATCATTCCACCCTGGGTCCACAGCGCGTTCGGCCCCCGGTCCAGCTTCAGACCGCTGGCCTTACCGACGTTACGCTCGTAACTCTCGCCATAATTGCCGACCTGTTTGACGATCTGCAACGCCCATGCGGGATCCAGCCCCATCAACTTGCCGAAGTCACCCGATTTGCCAAGCAGACGTTGCACCGTCGGATTGGCCGAGGACGCCAGCATCTCCGTCACGTTGGCCGAGGTGACACCGGCTTCCTCGGCCTCCACCATCGCCATCATAGACCAGCGCACGATTTCAAACCACTGATCGTCGCCCCGGCGGACCATCGGGCCCAGAGGTTCCTTGCTGATGCGATCAGGCAGAATCACAAACTCCTCCGGGTTGGGCACGCCCGCGCCCCGGATCGACGCCAGGTTGGAGCTGTCGGACGACGCGACATCGCAACGGCCTGACAATAACGCTTTGATCAGCACGTCCGTGGTATCCAGCAGAACGATCTGAAACTGAATATTATGCTGTTTCTGCCAGTCCGCGAGGTTCATCTCATGCGTCGAGCCCTGCAGCATGCAGATGGTGGCCCCCGCGAGCTGCGGCAAATTTTCGGCCTTCACCGTTTTGCGCATCAGGAAACCTTGCCCGTCATAAAAATTCACCATGACCATGCGCAGGCCGATGGTGACATCGCGGATGAAGGTGAAGGTCGTGTTGCGCGACAGGATATCGATCTCGCCCGCTTGCAGCGCGGTGAAACGGCTGGTGCCGGTGGTCGGGACATAGCGGACCTTGCTGGCGTCGCCAAACACCGCGGCGGCCACCGCGCGGCAGACATCGACATCCAGGCCTTTCCAGACACCGGTGCTGTCTGGCATCGAAAAACCGCCAAGGCCGACGTTGACGCCACAGCTCACCGTGCCTTTTTGCCGGACATTGTCCAGCGTCGCGGCGCCGGCGGCACCGGCGGCACCGGACAAGCTCAGCATCAGCGTAGCGGCCAACGCGATCAGTCTTTTCATCACGGTCAATCCCTGGCTAAAAAAGCGATGTTCCAGCCCTAACGCCCGCGGCGCGTCCCGGCAACCCGGTTCAGACCTCCGCCCCCTCAGCCCGCATCAGGTCCAGCGTCGCCCGCAAGCCGGGTTTCGCGTCCTCCAATCCCAACACGCCGCCGTGCAGGAACGCGACGGCCTGCACCAGAGCCAAGCCCAGACCCGACCCGGGCGTGCCCCGCGCCGAATCGCCGCGATAAAACCGGTCGGTGGCGCGGCCGCGATCCTCGTCGGGAATGCCCGGACCGGAATCCGTCACCGCGATATGGATCCGCTTGCCCTCCTGCGTCGCCGACAGCCGCACCGTCCCCCCCTCCGGCGAGAACTTCACCGCGTTGTCCACCAAATTGGCGACCGCCTGTTGGATCAACGCGCCATCGCAATTGAATTCCAGGCGCCGGGGTAACGCGACGTCCAGCGTCACGCCTTTTTCCTCGGCGACCGCGCCATACAGGTCGGCGACCGCTTCCAGCGCCGTCACGACATCGACCTGCGTGAACGACGCGCGCCGCGACCCCGCCTCGATTTCCGCGATCCGCAACAAGGCCTGGAACACAGTGACGATCCCATCCAGATCGACGGTCGCGCGGTCGATCGCGGCGTGCAGGTCGGCGGCGGATTCGGCGGTACGGCCAGCTTCTTCCAGTCGCGCGCGGGCCCGCGTGATCGGCGTGCGCAGATCATGCGCGATGGCGTTGGATACCTGGCGCACCCCGTCCATCAACCGGCCGATGCGGTCCAACATGTCATTGATGACCTCGGCCAACTGATCGAATTCATCGCCGCGGCCGGATCGTTTGACCCGTTGGGCGAAATCCCCCGCGGCGATCGCGGCGGCGGTCGCGGAGACATTGGCGACGGTGCGGCGGAACAGGCTGCGCACGATGATCGCCCCGGTCGTCGCCATCACCAGCACGATCGCGATAGCCCAGATCAGCGCGTCCGTCAGCAGATTGCCCAACTGCACGCGGACCTGTACGTCGCGGCCCACCAGCAAATGATACCCGCCCGGCAATTCGTAACGATACACCAACGCCGGCGAGTGCGAGCCCGCGCGCCGCACCTGAAATTGCCGCCACTCGCCCGGCTTATCGACGACCGACGGCCAGGTATCCAGATTGCCCGCGACCCGGTTCATCTGCGGATCCACCAGCAAATAGATCGCGTCGTCATCGACGTTCGCCGCCAACCGATCCTCGATCGTATTGACCAGCCCCGATATGCCGCCCTCGTCGAAGCGTTCGATCAACCCTTGCGCGTCGGCGCGGATCGCCGAGGCGCTTTGCCGGTCCAGCAACCCCGCCGTCGACCACCACAGGAAAGAGGCCAGGGCGGCGGCGCTGAATGTCAGCAAAATCGCGTAGACGAGGCCGAAACGAAATCCGGCGGAACGGAAAAGGCCCGACTCGCTCACGGACGCATCCCGCCGCTCATGATTTATGACCTCCCCGCACAGTCCGAACGATCAGGCCGTGCTTTCCGCCCGCAACATATACCCGGCATAGCGAACTGTGTGAATCAAAGCGATGGGGAAGGGTTTATCGACTTTCTGCCGCAACCGCGACACGTGCACGTCGATCACGTTGGTTTGCGGGTCGAAATGATAATCCCACACGCCTTCCAGCAGCATCGTGCGGGTCACCACCTGTCCGGCGTGCCGCATCAAATATTCTAACAGACGGAATTCGCGCGGCTGCAAGTCGATCTTCTGTCCCGCGCGTTTCACCTGACGGGACAGCAGATCCAGTTCCAGATCCTCGACCACAAGACGCGTCAGCGCGGGCTCGGCCTTGCCGCGGCGGCCCAACGCCTCGACTCGCGCCAGAAGTTCGGCGAAGGCGAAAGGCTTGGTCAGATAATCGTCACCGCCCGCCTTCAGGCCCTTCACCCGCTCATCGACATCCGCCAAGGCCGACAGGATCATCACCGGCACCGCGTTCTTCTGGGCGCGCAACGTTTCCAGGATCTTCAACCCGTCGATGCCGCCGGGCAGCATCCGGTCCAGCACGATGGCGTCGAAATTCTCGCTCGCCGCCATGAACAGCCCGTCACGCCCATTATCCGCGTGCTCGACCACATGGCCGGTTTCCTTCAATCCGCGGACGACGAACCCGGCCACGTCCTTGTCGTCTTCCACCACCAGAATCCGCATGGTCAGTCTCCATTCCACAATATCAATTTATTGCGCCCTCGCCGTCGGACGCAGCCCCACCACAACCGGGATCCGCATTGTCTTGCCGCCACGCCGCACCGTCACCTCGGCCTGTCCGCCCGGCGTGACCGCCGCCACTGCCCTGATCAAGCCCCGCGAGGTCGCGACCGGCTCGCCATTCAGGGCCAGCACAAAGTCGCCCGCCTGCACCCCCGCCTGCGCCGCCGGTCCGTCCCGATCCATCCCCGATATCAGAACATTATTATCCTGATCGGTGACCGAAACGCCCAACCAACCCCGCTGAATGCTCCCCTTCGCCATCAACTGCCGCACCACCGGCCCCACCGTCTCGCTGGGGATGGCGAAGCCGATCCCGACCGAGGCGCCGGTCGGCGACAGAATAACCGAGCTGACCCCGATCACCTGCCCGTCCATATTGAACACCGGCCCGCCCGAGTTGCCCGGATTGATCGGCGCGTCCAACTGCAGAAAATTATCGAAGGGCCCCGAGCGTAAATCCCGCCCCTCGGCCGAGATGATCCCCGCCGTCACCGATCCACCCAGGCCGAACGGGTTGCCGGCGGCGAGGATCCAGTCCCCGACTTCCATCCGCCGCGAGTCGCCCCAGGTCACCG
The DNA here is from genome assembly GCA_043785025.1 of Acetobacteraceae bacterium. GTDB lineage: Bacteria > Pseudomonadota > Alphaproteobacteria > Acetobacterales > Acetobacteraceae > Rhodopila. The sequence continues at coordinate 2,477 of JAYVXQ010000434.1, read as the reverse complement.
TCGGCAGCGGGCCCTCGGCGACGACCTTGATGACCGCGATATCGGTCAACTGATCCTGACCCACCAACACGGCTTTGTATTGTCGCCCGTTGGTCATGGACACCACGATGTTCTCGGCGTGGCCGACGACGTGATTATTGGTGACGATGATCCCCGAGGCATCGATGATGAAGCCAGATCCCGCCCCCATCGTCAGTTCGCGCTTGTTGCCGAAGCGGCGCCTGAACGACCGGCCCAGGGGCGTGTCACGCAGTTCCGCCGGCATGTCGCGCAGCATGTCCTGACCCGACACCGACTCCGTCACCGAGATATTAACAACCGCGGGCAGCACGCGCTTCACCAACGGCGCGAAACTATCCGGCGCGCCCCGCGCGTTCGCGGCACACCCACCCAACAGCAGGGTCGTCACCAGACACGCGGCGCGCAGCGCCTTCACAACCAGGGGCATGGGTAAAGATGGAGTCCACGAGAAACGGCATACACCATGTGGACATGGCACCGCGAACGCCACGCAACAAGTTTTCATTGGCCTGGAATCATGAAGCCTCTGTCATGAGGCCATCCAGGCCGCCGAAATTCACCGCAGCGGAAAGCCCATCCCTTGCAGGATCGACACCAGCTTGTCGCGTCCCGCCATGGCCGAAAGCTTGCCCATGCGGCCAATGACGCGCTTCGTCCAGGTATCCTGCGTCATCTCATGCCGCTGCGAGAACGCCGCCATCTGAGCGTCATACGCCGCCCGTGCCGCCGACTCGCCGGTGGTGTCATAGCGATCGTGATACAGGATCGCCGATTGCGGCAGACGCGGCTTCACCTCATTGGTGACCGTCGGCAGCGGGTACCCGACGCACATGCCGAACACGCCCATTGTGCCGGGCGGCAGGTCCAACTGACGCGCGACCTCGACCGGGTCATTCCGCAGCGCGCCAATGTAAACCATTGATAGGTCAAGGGATTCAGCCGCCACGGTGGCGTTCTGCGCGGCGAGCGCGGCATCGATCGCCGCCACCAAATAGGTTTCGAAATGCGGGATCGTCTCCAGCGTGACGTTTTCCTCAAGACCCAGGCGCGCATTACGCGACACGTCCACGAGCCACACCAGGAACAGCGGACATTGCTCGATATGTTTCTGGCCGCTGGCCACTTTCGCCAGCACCGCCTTCTTCGCCGGATCGGTCACCGCGACCACCGACCAGGTCTGCAGGTTGGAACTGGTGGAGGCGGATTGCGCCGCCGCGATCAACGTCTCCAGCGTGCCCTCGGGCAGCGCGTCCGGCAGGAACCCGCGCACCGACCGATGCGACAGCAGCGTCCCAATCACCTCATTCCACGGTCCCTGGGCCGGTTCCGCTCCGGGCCCATAGCGCAACGTGAGCGACTCCGCCTGACCGCGGGTGATCGAAGGCTGATTGACGTCCATGTTCGGGTCCTGTTCATCGGTTAGACGTGAAGCGGAAGACCCTGCCGAAGCTCCCGCGATAAATCGAATATCCATAAATCAATCATCACGGCCCGCGCGACGCGCCGGGCGCACCGCCGCCGCCGCCGAACCCTTGCGAGCCGGCCGCGTTGAACTTGCCGATATTGCCCAGAAGCTGCTGCATGAACGACGCCTCGGTCCCGGGGGAGGGCGTGGTGCGGGCTTCAACGCTGACCGGCACCGCGTCGTCGCGCGTGACCGTCTTGACCCCGTTCATCACCCCGCGATCGTCGAAATTCACCACCACCACCGCCTGATCCAGCACACCCAATGTCTGACCGAGACGGGGACGCGTGACCTCGGTGATATACAGCCAGGTGTTGTCGTCGAACGTGGCGCGATGCGTGGGGGAGCCGATCAGCGCGGTCACATCGGCCTTGGTGGAGGTGCCGGGCACCAACTGCTTCAACTGCTCCTGCTCCACCTTATTGCCGCGGGTTTGCGGCGGCGGCAGGAAAAAGGAGCACGCGGCCAGCGACAGGCACAGCACCGTCGCGGTGCCAAGGCGAAGCGAACGGTCGAGAAGAACTGACACGCGGCGTGCCCCCTGATGGCTGAATGCGAGCGAGACCCGGCGCCGTATGGGACGCGCGCCGATCGTCTGTCAATCCGTGAGGTCCAGGCCGAAAGACGGTCCACCCCACGCCCGGTGGCCCCTGGCTCCCACCAAAAACCCATGCCACGCTCCCCGTATGCGCATCCATCTGCAAAACCCCGCCAACGACCCGCTGTTCGATTTTTCCCGCGCGATGTGGGACGAAGCCGCCGCGCGCGCGCATGAAACGGCCGCTCATGACGTGACCATTGGCCGCGCGCCGGAGGATTTCACCGCCGCGATCGCCGACGCCGAGGCGCTGATCTGCGACGCCAGCGTCATCAAGGCGTTCTTCCCCTGTCTTGCGCCGCGCCTGCGGTTGCTGTTCCTCACCAACGCTGGTCTGGACGGCCTCGCCCCCTTCGACTGGCTCCCGCCCGGGGTCATCCTGATGAACAACCG
>JAYVXQ010000433.1:0-11603 GCA_043785025.1 Acetobacteraceae bacterium | reverse complement strand
TCAGGCCTTATCGAGCCAGAACGTATCGAAGCGCACGCAATCATAAATCCCGAAATAATCCTTCGGATTATGACCCTTCACATAGTTGTAGTAGATATCGAGGATATTCTCCCACGAGATCGGGAACATCGGCGGATCCTGCTCCATGATCGCCTCGGCGGCGCGGATATGCGCCAGACGCTTCGCCGGATCCGTTTCGGCATCGATCAGGTTTGCGATGGCATCGAAATCCTTGTTGCTCCAGTTCGAGTAGTTCTGGGCTCCGCCGCTGCGATACCACGCGTTGAAGTAATCCGACGGATCCAGCAACGTCGACACCACCGCGCCGATCGCCAGATCGAAATTACCGGATTTCACGTCGTCGAACCACACCGATTCGACCACCGTGCGCAGGTTGCACTCGATGCCCAGGCCTTCTTGCAGCATGGCCTGAATCGCCTGCGACCAGACTTTGAAGCTGGCGACGTCGCGCACCAAAAAGTCGACCTTTTTGATGCCGTCGGGCAGGCCGGCGGCTTTCATCAGGGCTTTCGCCTCTTTGATCGCGGGCGCGGAATCATCCTGATAGCCGGGCTTCTTGCGCAATTGATCGATCGGTATGGCGAATTCCGAGAACGGATAGATGAAGCCGCCGACCATCTGCGGCGTCACGTCCTTCACCGCGTCGACCAACGTCGGGCGGTCAAAGGTCAGATGGATCGCGCGCCGCACCCGGGGGTCGTCGAACGGTTTCTTTTTCGTATTGACCCAGGTGCCCTGGATCACGCTTTGATAGAACCGCGCCGTCGACATCCCCGCCACCGTGGACGCCTTGCGCGCCGACACCGGATCGCAAATCCGCGCGTAGTCGGTGCGTCCCGCCAGCACTGACGAGCCGAGTTCGGGGGAGAACGGGATCTGGCTGTAGAACTCGATCCCATCCAGATACGGCAGGCCCTTATTCCAGTAATCCTTGTTCCGCTCCATAACCCAGACTTCGTTCTCCACCCGGCGCAGCGATTTGAACGGTCCGGTGCCCGGAATGTCGCTCACCTTGCGGAGGTTATAGGCGTTATCCTCCAGCGTCTTGCGCCGCACGATGGTGTTCCAGCCGCTGGCGAAGGACGACATCATGAAGTTGGTGGAACGCGCCTGCCCCAGTTTGAACTGGACGACGTGTTTGTCGGGGGTGGTGATTTCCTCGACCGTGCTGAACAGCGTGCTGCGCGGGATGGTGACCCCGGTGGGCGGCTTGCGGATGCGGTCGAACGTCGCCTTGATGTCCTCGGAGGTGAATTCGGCGCCATCGTGGAACCGCACATCCTTGCGAAGATGAAACGTATAGGTTTTGCCGTCTTTGCCGATTTCCCAGCTATGCGCCAGATCCGGAACGATCGTCTTGCCGGAATCGCGCGGATCGCGGCGCACCAGATTGTCGTACATACAGCCCTGCGAGCCCAGGCTGTTGATGGTGCCGGATTGGTGCATGTCGTAATGCGGCAGGCGGCTGGTGATGCCATAGCGCAGCACGCCGCCTTTCTTTGGCGCGGCCTCGGGTGCCGCCATCTGAAATTTGGAGCCGTCGTATTCCAGCGGGATCTCCGCTTTCGCCCATTCCGGATGGAACCCGTACGCGGCCGCGGTGGCCGCCGCGCCGCCCTTTAAAATTCCGCGGCGCGAATGATTGCCGGACTTCATTTTCTTGAACCCTCCCTGGTTTTTCTGACGTGTTACCTTTACCGTGTTACCATGAGCGGCCGGTCAAGAACACGGCGAAAATCGCGCACCCGACGTTACAACGGGACGATGAAATTCAGGGGGAAGGCGTGGGTTCCGATACCGCATTGCTTGAGGTCGATGATCTCCAGACGCATTTCTTCACACCGAACGGGGTTATTCGCGCCGTCAACGGCGTGTCCTATCATGTCAAACCCGGCGAAACATTGGGCGTTGTCGGTGAATCCGGCTGCGGCAAAAGTGTCACCGCGCTGTCGATCCTGCGCCTGGTCGCGAGCCCGCCCGGCCGCATCGTTGGCGGCGCGATCCGGTTCGAGGGCCGTAATCTGCTGGATCTGTCGGAACGGCAGATGGAAGACATCCGCGGCAACGACATCTCGATGATTTTTCAGGAGCCGATGACCTCGCTCAATCCGATCTACACGGTCGGACGCCAAATCAGCGAGGCGATCGCTCTGCATCAGAAATTATCGCGCAAAGACGCGATGGATGGCGCGATCGACATGCTGCGCCGCGTCTCGATCCCCGAGCCCGAGCGTCGCGCCCATGCGTTTCCGCATCAAATGTCAGGGGGAATGCGCCAGCGCGTGATGATCGCGATGGCACTGTCGTGCAATCCGAAAGTGCTGATCGCGGATGAGCCGACGACGGCGCTGGATGTCACGATCCAGGCGCAAATCCTCGATCTGATTCGCGATTTGCGCGAACGCCTTGGCACCGCCGTGGTGCTGATCACGCATGATCTGGGCGTGGTCGCCGAAAACGCCGACCGCGTCATCGTGATGTACGCGGGTCGCAAGGTCGAGGAAGCCAATGTCGATGAATTATTCGACCACCCCGGGCATCCTTATACGAAGGGATTGCTTGGCTCGATTCCGCAACTCGACTCCGCCGCATGGGCCACGACCGACCGGCCGCGGTTGACCGAAATCAAAGGCATGGTCCCGTCTTTGGTGCGCCTGCCCGCGGGCTGCGCCTTCGCCCCGCGCTGCGGCTTCGCCACCGATCAATGCCGGATCGAAACGCCGCCTTTGGCGATGCCAAGACCGGAGCACTGGATCGCCTGCTGGCACGCCGATCGGGTGTTGAGCGCATGAAACCGCTGATCGAGGTCAAGGGCCTGAAGAAACATTTCCCGGTGCACAAAGGCCTTTTCTCCCGCACCGCCGGATACGTCCACGCCGTCGACGGCATCTCATTCCACATCAACCCCGGCGAAACCTTGGGCCTGGTCGGCGAGAGCGGGTGCGGGAAATCGACCGCCGGCCGCACGTTGCTGAAACTGCTGGAACCCACCGGCGGATCGATCGAAATCGACGGCAAGGACATCACCGGGCTCGACCGCGAGGGGATGCTGCCCTATCGCCGCCGCATGCAGATGATCTACCAGGATCCCTATGCGTCGTTGAACCCGCGCATGTCGGCGGGCGATATCGTCGCGGAGCCTCTGATTATTCACGGCGACAGCGCGACCCGCGCGGAACGGCGCGACAAGGTCTCGGCGTTGTTCGAACGTGTGGGATTGCGCCCGCAGTTGATGGATTCCTATCCGCACGAGTTTTCCGGCGGTCAGCGGCAACGCATCGGGATCGCGCGGGCGTTGGCTCTGGGTCCCGAGTTGATCGTGGGCGATGAGCCGGTGTCCGCGCTGGACGTGTCGATCCAGGCGCAAATCATCAATTTGATGATGGATCTGCAGGACGAGTTCAAACTGTCCTATCTGTTCGTCGCCCATGATCTGGCGGTGGTCGAGCACATCAGTCATCGCGTCGCGGTGATGTATCTGGGCCGTATCGTTGAGATGACGGACAAAACGTCGTTGTTCGAACAACCGTTGCATCCTTATACCGAGGCCCTGCTGTCGGCGGCGCCGATCGCGCGGTCCGGGGCGCGGGACCGGCGGCGGATTATTCTGACGGGGGATGTGCCGAGCCCGATCGATCCGCCATCCGGCTGTCATTTTCACACGCGTTGCCCTTATGCGATGGCGCGGTGCAAGGTCGAGGCGCCCGCGTTAAGGGAGATTTTGCCGGGCCATGTGGCCGCGTGCCATTTGCATGACAATGGGGCGACGCTGCCGTTACGCGCGGCGGCATAAAGTCCACGCCGCGTTTCGATCTTCGGCGCGGCGGCGTAACCCCACTACGCCGCGCCGCGCAACCGCGGGTCCAGCGCGTCGCGGATCCCATCGCCCAGAAGATTGAACGACAGCACCGTCAGCGTGATCGCCCCGCCGGGAAACAACACCAGCCACCAGGGCGGTATCAGACCGGCGTTCAACGAATCCGCCAGCATGTTCCCCCAGGTCGGCATGGGCGGCGGGATGCCCACGCCCAAAAACCCCAACGACGCCTCGATAATGATCGCGACTCCCAGATGGGTTGTCGCCAGGATCAAATAGGGCGCCACGCATTGCGGCAGAATATGGCGCATCATCATCCGCGTGTGGGAGGCGCCCAGGCCGCGCGCCGCCTCCACATATTGCATTTCTTTCAGGGACAGAACGACCGCGCGAATGACGCGTCCGCCGAAGGGGATCCGGGTGATGGCGATCGCCACGATCACCGTCCCGAACCCGGCACCCAGGGCCATCGCGATCGCCATGGCGAGGATCAGATCTGGAAACGATTGCAGAAACTCCATGATCCGTTGGCTGTACAGATCGAAACGGCCGCCGAAATACCCGCTCGCCAGCCCCCAGAACGCGCCGAAGGTGGTGCCCAGAATGACGGCGGCGAAGGCGACGGTCAGCGACGCGCGGCTGCCATGGATCACCCGGCTCAATGTATCGCGTCCGATCTGATCGGTGCCGAAATAATGCCGCTCGGACGGCGGTTGGCTCATGGCGCGGAAGTCGGATTTCAGCGGCGCGTATGGCGCGATCACCGGGGCCGCGAGCGCGATGATCACGATCAACGCCGCGATCACACCCCAGAACGCCGATAGCGGAGAACGGCGGACGAAGGTCAGCAGCCAGCCGCGCTGACGGGGGATCGCGTCGTCGATGACATCACTCATTGGTAACGGATCCTCGGGTCGAGCCAGGCGATCAACAAATCGATGCCGATGTTCAACAGCACGAACACGCTCGCGTACAGAAAGACCAGGTTTTGCATGACGAACACGTCACGCTCATTGACCGCGATGAACATCTCATAGCCGAGGCCGGGGGTCGCGAACGCCCGCTCCACCGGGATGGACCCCGCGAGAACAAAGCCCAATAAAATGCCGGACAGAGTGATGACGGGCAAAAGGGCGTTGGGCAGCGCGTGCATCACGACGACCAGCCGTCCGCTCAATCCCTTGGCGCGGGCGGTGCGGACGTAGTCCTCGCGGATCACCTCCAGCAGGCTCGACCGCGCCATGCGCGCGATATAGGCGGCCTGGCCTAACCCGAGGACGACGGCGGGGGGAATGACCATTTGCAGGTTGGACCAGGGGTCCTGGAACAACGAGACATTGATCAGCGGCGGGCGGTAGCCGAACCAGAATAGCATCGCCAGGATCGTCAGCATGCCGACCCAGAAGCCGGGCACCGCCAGGAACAGGATACTCAGGAAACGCACGATGTTATCGGCCGCGCTATTCTGGCGCAGGGCCGAGATCAACGCGACGGGGATGCCGACCAGCCAGGAAATCGCCACCGACATGATGGCGATTTCCGCCGTCAGGGGCCCGCGCCGCAGGATCATGTCGGCGACGCTTTCCGAGCGGAAGAACGAGTGGCCGAAACTGCCGCTGAACACGTCGCGCATCCAGTGGATGTACTGAACCAGCAACGGATCGCTCAAGCCCAGATCGGACATGATCTTCACGCGATCGATGTCGGACAGTTTCTGCAGTCCCTCGGGGCCCAGAAGCGCCAGCAACGGGTCGCCCGGCAGCACGCGCATCACCACGAAGATGACGACGGACACGCCGAACACCGTCAACGCCCCGAAGGCCAGCCGGCGGGCGATATAGGCGTGCATCGGCGTTAGATCAGGCCACGCCTTCGACGATCCGCATATCCCGGATGGCACCGCCGTCCAGCGCCTTCAGCGCCGCCTGATAATCCGCGCTGTCATGCGCGGCGGTGGCCGCCGCGACGCTCGGGAATTCGATCATGACGGTGCGCTGATTGAGGCCCGCCTCATAGGTCTTCGCGGGCATGCCGCGGACATGGAACACGCCGCCGCCGGCGACGATCGCGGGACCAGCGAGTTTGGCATAGGCCGCCAAAGCGTCCGGATTGGTGACGGAATGATAGAACGCGATCCAATAGGCCTTCGCCATGTTATGTCCCCCCTGCGTGACCGTCGCGGAACGAGAAACCCGCACCACGACCTCCTCTGCTTTTTCGCATGGGACGCCGGGACTTACAATCGCTCGCTGAGGCGGATCGCGAGGCGGCAGCCGGCGCGGATCGCCGCCGACATCAGCCGGTATCCCGGGGCCTGCTCGGCCTCATTGGCCAAAGCGATGTCGCGATGCTCCCGCTCATCGTCGCGGAACGCGGTCAGGGTTTCGGTCAGCGCCGGATCGGAGGCGCCGAGAACGTCGATCTGCGCGGAGTAATGCGCGTCGATGGTTTCCTCGACCGCGACGGTGCAGGCCATCGCCGCGCGCTCCCCCATCGCCGCCGTCGCGGCACCCAAGGCGAACCCGGCGAGGTGCCACAGCGGCAGCAGCGCCGTGGGCCGCACCCGCCGTGACGCGATCAGGCCGTTGAAGGTGTTGAGATGCACGGATTCCTGGTCTCGCATATGGCGCAGCAGATCGCCTTTGGCGCTTTTGCCAAGCACCGCGAGCTGACCGGCGTAAATCCGCGCGGCGCCATATTCGCCGGCGTGATCGACGCGGATCATGCGCTGGATCGTCTCGTTGGCGGGGATGTCGCCGGGCAGGGTCATGCGGGGTGCCTCCGTGTCGCGGCGCGCGCGATCCCGGCGGCGAATGCCAGCGATGCCAGCAGGTTTATCATCGCCATCGAGACCGGCAGGCCGGGGATGAGAAAAGTTGGATCGTCACAGGGCTTGGCGGGCGTGGCGGGCATGCGCGCCAGCCGCTCGGCGACGCTCCCCCCCTTTACCAACACCGCCGCGCATTCCGGTAACGGACTGGGCCACCATTTGAACTCGACGCCGGTGTGGATCGCGGACACGGCGGCGGAGACCAGGGCGGCGATGACCACCAGGGCCAACGCGAACCGCGCCAATCCCGGCGGGGTGAGCGCGGCGGCGAGGCCGAGAATGCCGGCCACGCGCCAGGGCCAACGTTCCCACAAACACAGCGCGCAGGGTACCAGCCCGCCCCAGATTTCCGAGCCATGCGCGACGGCTAGGGCGACGGTGGCGGTCAGGAAGGCAAGGAGGCCAGCCATCCGGTATGGGGTGAGGACCATGGGTTGGATGTGCATCCTGGGGCGCGGGCGCGCAAGAGCCAGGCATTGCCCTCCCCTCCCCTCCCGCTATCATGCCTGACGCCAAAGGGAGAAAACCATGAACCGCATCGTGTGGGGCCGCGCGACCTCCAGCAACGTCATGAAAGTCCTGTGGGGGCTTGGCGAACTCAACCTCCCGTTTGAGCGGATCGATGTCGGTGGCGCGTTTGGGAAAACCGACACGCCCGCGTATCGCGGCATGAACCCCACGGGCCTCGTGCCCACCCTGCAAGAGGGCGATTTCACGTTGTGGGAGAGCAACGTCATCCTGCGCTATCTCCACGCCGCGCACAGCCCATCCTCGCCGCTGTTTCCGGCCGAGGTCCATGCCCGCGCCAATGTCGACCGCTGGATGGACGCGCAACAAACCGTGTTCAACCGCCCCATGAGCCAGGTGTTCTGGGGCCTGGTGCGCACGCAAGCCGATCAGCGCGACATGGCCGCCATCGCCTCCGCCATCGCGGACACGGCGAAAGCATGGGCCATGGTCGAGCATGAGCTAAGCCAGCACGCCTACATCGCCGGCGCCGCATTCACCCTGGCCGACATCCCCTGGGGCGTGCACGCGCATCGCTGGTTCGGCATGAACTATCTGGGGTTGGAGCGGCCGGATCTGCCCGCCGTCCGCGCCTGGTATGACCGCCTGAGCGCGCGGCCCGCGTATCGAAAAGCGGTCATGGACACCCCGATCACCTGAGGAGCCGACGCCGTGGATGTCTACCACATCTGGTGCGATCTGAAGCCGGGGATTCGCGACACGGTCTTCGCCGATAAGTTGCACGGTTATCTGACCTACCTGAAAACCAGCGGGCTGATTGAGGCGTGGCGCCTCACCCGCCGCAAACTCGGCCTGGCCCCCGCGACCTTGGGCGAGTTCCACGTGATGATCGAAACCCGCGACCTCGCGCAACTCGACGCCGCGTTCAATCGCGTGGCGGCGCGGCGGGAGCCCGAGGAAACCGTGCATGCCGGTGTGAACGCGCTGGTCTGCAACGCGACCTTCGCCTTGTATCGCGACTTCCCCGATCCGGTGCGTCATACCGGCGAGGAGAAATTCTGATCAGGCGGCGCCGACGCTCCGATACAGCGCCGGGATCGGCAGCGTCAGGCCGATGCTGTCCAGAGTGACCTCATTGTCCGTCAGGGACAGCGGCTGATCGGGCCAGCGTCCATCGGCGTTCCGGCGCAGCAATTCGACACCGATCGCGGCGGTGCGGACCACCAGGATTTCGCGCAAGGACGGAATGGTCATGTAAGCCCAAACGTTCCGCCAGATCTCCGCGTGGTTCGAGGGCGACAGAATTTCCACGATCAGCACGGGATCGCGCAACGCCGGGCGATCCATATCGGTGGCCGTGCAGGTCACCGCGAGATCCGGGATCATGAAATTACGGTCGGACTGGAACGGTGGGATCACACCGGGCGTGATGATAACAACACAACCTGTCGCCCGCCCGGTCAGATGATTGCCCAACAGCCGGGCGATTTCCGATTGAATGGCGCCGTGCCGGGGCGACGGCGGCGACATCGCGACCGGCACGCCATCGATCAGTTGCCAGAGCCACGACCCGGGGTATGCCCAGTTGAGGAACTGTTCAACCGTCATCACCTCGGGGATTTTCAGCGCGGCGACCATGAGGAGAGCGTATCACAAACCGCGGCCGCGTGGCTACGGGATCGCGACCTCCGCCGCCGGCGGTTCCGCGCCCGGCCCCTGGGCTGCAATCCAAGGATCGACGCACCCGCCCTTGCCGCGCTTGTAGACCGTGAGCCCATCGAATGTGACGAGCTTCTTATAGCGCGACCATACCTTGCCGAACGAGCGGTCCGCCGCGATCAGCACGGCGATGTAGTTCTCGTTCCCCCGCGTATCGACCACCGCGATATCGGGGCAGCCCGCGATGAAGTCATGCGCGACCCACCGCGCGATCGGCCATTCCCGGGCGGCGGCGGGGTCGATATGGGCGCGCCACAGCTCCCCCTTCAACGCCCACATCGAATCGAACCGCGAAGCCCATGCAACGCCGGTGTTGTTGACCACGGGAAAGCCCAAAGCGATCCATTCGGAGAAGGCGATGTAGGAGCGGGCGTGATTTTGCCGGATCAGGGTTTCCAGCCGCGCGACGGTCGTCGCCTGGGGGGCCACGGCCTCCCGCATCTCAGGCTCCAACCGTTGCACCGCGGCGGCCCCGAACAAAGCCAGCGCCACAACCGCCATCGCCATCCCGCATTGGACAAAACGGGTCCAGGTTTCGCGCCGGCGAGGCAACGCCTGCGCGGACCACAGGATCAGCACCAGCACCGTGACCACGGAGGCCGGCAGACGGTGATAAAACCAGTCCTTTCCGTCGAAGAAACACACCAGATTCGACATCACGGTGAAGGTCAGGCCGGTCACCATCACCGCTTGCGCGAACGTGCCGGTCGTGGCGCGGCGGCCGTGCCAGACCAGGACAAGCGCGAGCGCCTCGGCCAGCAGCAGCGGCGCGCTGTCGGTCAGCAAAGCCCAGAAGGTGACGTCGGTGGCGCCATAAAGGGCCAGCGCCATCGGCACCGCGCGCCGCAAATAGGCCGGACAGGTCACCGCGACCAGCGCGATATAGGCCGCCAGCGTGATCCCCGCCGCGAACGGCGCCACGCGCCAGGGACGCAGCCCGCGCGTCAGGGCCAGCGCCTCCAACCCCGCGAAGGCCAGGCCGTATTGCGGTTTCAACGCGCAGCCCAACGCGGCCAGCACGCCCACGCCCACCGACACCACGACCGGCGTCCGGACACCATCCAGCGTGCGGGCGAAGATGATCAGATACGGCAGGAACGCGGCCACCAGCAGATGCTCGCGCTGGCCGAGATCGGCGGCGGGGATCAGCAGCAGCACCGAGCCAAGCACGGCGAACACGGGAACCCAGTCGGCGAACAGACCGCCCCGGACACGCGCCAGCCAGGCGCTCCAGGCCGCGCATGCCAGCACGATCGCGGCCAGAAACGGCATCGTCACGGTTTGCGCCGCCATGCCCCACCAGCGCGCCAGCGTCAGCGGGATCGCCGAGATCCACACGATCATCGGCGGATTGACCTCGATCAGATCGACATACAGCTCGCGTCCGGCGAGCCAGCGCCGCGCGACATACAGCAGCCAGGCGATGTCGTCCTTCAGCGGCGAATACAACGCGGCGAACATCACCACGCCGGTCACGCTGAGCAGCAGCGCGAGACTGGCGAGGCGGACAAGCGGACGCCGGCTCCCCGGCCACATCGGCTTCCCGGTGATCGCGCGGGCGGGCAACGTCAAAATTTGGGTTATCTCGGAAATGGCACGGCGTTCCCAGGCGGTTGCGGAGCGTCCAAAGTCCGGCCGCCAATGGCGGTCAAACCAAGGGATATATAACCAAGCGCGCGCCCTTTGATCCGGGAGCGCTCCCGGCACGATATGAACGCCTGGCACGGTGGCTTAAGAAGGTTTGAAATCAGGCGATTTGATGGTGTGGTCCAATGAGGCAGCCCTACTCTATCCCGGCGGAAATTAAAACTCCGTTAATACGCGGTGCGGGATGGTGAACCGGAACGGTTTGTTCGATCTTCAGGTGAACGGATACGCCGGGGTCGATTTCAACGACGCGGCGCTGACGCCGGACGCGCTGGATCACGCGCTGCACGCCATGCTGCGCGCCGGGGTCACGCGCTGCCTGCCGACACTGATCACCGCGTCCGAGGACGCGCTGATCGCCCGCCTCGCCGCGCTGGACCGCGCTGTCCAGACCAGCCGCCTGGGTTTACCCATGGTGCCGGGTTTGCATCTGGAGGGTCCGTTTCTCAATCCCGCCTCCGGCTATGCGGGCTGCCATCCGCCCGCCGCGATGATCGATCCCGATCCGTCGTTCCTGGACCGTGTGACCCGTGGGATCGCCACGCCGCTCCGCCTGCTGACCCTGGCCCCCGAACGACCCCACGCGGACCGCGTCATCGCTTGGGCCAACGCCCGCCGCATCGTCACCGCCATCGGCCACAGCGCCGCCGATCACGCCACGGTTCAGCGCGCCGCCGCCCTGGGGGTCACGCTCAGCACGCATCTGGGCAATGCCCTGCCCCAACCGCAGCCGAAATTCGCCAATCCGCTGATGGCGCAGCTCGCCGAGGACCGGCTCAGCGCCAGCTTCATCGCCGACGGGATCCATATCCCGCCGCATGTCCTCGGCGTGCTGCTGCGCGCCAAGGGGATGGGCAAGGGGATGAGCCGTTGCGTGCTGGTGACCGACGCCACCGCCGCCGCCGCCACGCCGCCGGGGATTTACGATTTCGCGGGCATGCGGATTGAGCACGCGGCTGACGGCTCGGTCCGGGTTCCCGGCGGGACGGTGCTGGCGGGCTCCGCGCTGCGGCTGGATCAGGCGGTGCGCAATGTCGTGGCGTGGGGTCTGGCGCGCCGGTCCGAGGCCTTCGCCATGGCGTCCTCGATCCCCGCGGCGCT
>JAYVXQ010000432.1:0-31656 GCA_043785025.1 Acetobacteraceae bacterium | reverse complement strand
GTCTGTGGAACGGGAAGCAGATCGTGCCGAAGGAGTTCATGCTGGCGGCGACGACGCCGGAGTTTCCGTTTCAGCGGCCGGGGGTGGCGACCGGGTATTTCGGCTATGGCGATCAGATCTGGCTGTTGCCGGGGCCGCGGCGGCAGTTCGCGTTGATGGGAATCCATGGCCAGGTGATTTTGGTCGATCCGGCGTCGAAACTGGTGCTGGTGCATACGGCGGTGCGGTTGAAGGCGTCGCGGAATCCGGCGGCGGTGGAGTTGCGGGCGTTATGGGGGGCGTTGGTGGCGAAAGTGGGCGGGTAAAGGATACGGTCGCCGGTGTTTTGTCGTAACAATGTCTTCGTGCGCGGCCGGGAAGGGCGCCGATGCGCCGGTCACGATTTTCCGGCGAGGCGTGCTAAGCCTGGGCCGGCGCTTCTTTGTCAGGATACAGCATGATCGACCTTCGGCCCGTCCTCCTGTCCCTCGCTCTGATCCTCTCCCTGGCGGACGCGCGCGCCGCCGTGCTCGAAGCCGGGGAGGGTAAGCCCTTCGCCAAACCCAGTGACGCCTTCGCGAAGATGAGGGACGGGGATACCGTGCGAATCAGCCCAGGATTGTATGAGGATTGCGGCAGGATCGATAAAAATCGCGTGACGATCGAGGCCGCGGGCGGGGAGGTCGTGTTGAAAGGCAAGGCCTGCGCGGGCAAGGGGATTCTGGTGATCTCGGGCGCAAAGGTAACGATCCGCGGACTGACATTGGCTTACGCGCGGGTGCTGGATCGGAACGGCGCGGGGATACGGGCCGAGGGCGCCGATCTGCTGGTGGAAAAAACAACCTTTCTGCACAATGAGAACGGCATCATGAGCGCCGCCGGCCCCGCCATGTCCATCCACGTCGTTGACAGCGTCTTCATTGCTAACGGCCAGTGTCAGCCGGAATGCGCGCACGGAATTTACGCCGGGCACATCAAATTGTTACGCGTCGAACGATCGAAATTTCTGGAACAGCACGAGGGCCATCACATCAAATCCCGCGCCAATCGCACGGAAATCATCGGCTGCGACATTCAGGACGGACCGATGGGAAACGCGAGCTATTTGATCGATATCCCGAACGCGGGAAGCATTTTGATCGAGAACAACGTGTTGCATAAAGGGCGCAAAACCAGCAACCGTGGGATCGCGATTTCCATCGGGTCGGAGGGTGATACCAATCCCGCGGGCCCGATTTTGATCCAGAATAATGATTTCGTGAACGAGCAGGACAATTTCACCGCCTTCGTCCGCAATATGTCGCAAACGCCGGCGCGGCTGGTGGCGAACATGATCACCGGCTCGGCGCGGGCGTTGGAGGGCGAGGGGACGGTGGAAAAACCGGTGCCCAAAGCCGCTCAATAGGGTCGCGGAAGGCCGCTGGGTCCCGATTTTTTATCGCGGGTCGTCTCATGATTTTATTGTGAATTGACGCAACAATAACGCGAATGAACTTGATGCCACACCTTCGTAGGTTGTATTATTCGCTCGAACGGTGACGAGAAATCTCGATGCGTGTCCGGTCGACGGAAGACGGACTGGCGATATCCGAACGGGCGGCTTCCTGGATGCGCCCAATAACGCTCCTGATCTCCGCCAGGCCAACCCAGTAGCCCAGTCGGATCATGGTGTTCATGGCTGGCCTGATGGGCGGCCTCGCGGCGGCGGATCCGGGGATGGGCCATCGGGGGCGCGTCAGCGCGGCGTTCGGCACACCCCGGGCCGCCAGCCTGTTCGGCCATGGCCTCGTATTCGCCTGCATCGTGTTGCCGATCGCCCTGTTCATCTTCAAAATCATGGGAGACCGGGACGCGACCCTCGCGGAATCTCGCCGGGACATCGAAAACAGGGCCAACATCTACGAGCAGCACGCGCAAAATACGTTCGAAACCTATCAGCTGGTGGTGAGCCTGCTGGATGAGCCTGTGCGCGGCCTGAGTTGGGCGGAGTTGGAAAAATCATCCCATTTGCGCGCGTACCTGGGCGGTCTCGTCCGGGATTATCCGCAAATCGAAAGCCTTTCGGTCATCGATCGGGACGGCGTGGCGCGCACCAGCAGCGGCGATGCCGCGGCACCGCCGTTGAACTACGCGGACAGTAACTTCTTCCTGGCGTTGCGGGAACATGATGGCGGTCCAGTAATCGGACGCCGAGTGCGCTCCCGCGCCGGCAGCGGCGATACGCTGAATATCGCGCGCCGCCGATCCTCCGGCGATGGAGAATTCGACGGGGTCGTGCTGGTGACCGCCAACCCATCCTCGTTTCTGCGGTTTTGGCAGGAGGCGGATGACGGCACGGTCACCGGCATTTTTCGCGGCGACGGACGGTTGCTGGTTCGGGCACCGCGGTCCGACCTCGACCTGACCACCGTCCGCGCGTCGGACCTTCTGTTGCGCGCCGCGCTGGCATCCGATCGGGGATCCATGCACTCGGTCTCGCCCGTGGACGGCCTGGCGCGCATGTTGGAGGTCCGGTAGCAACGGAACCGAAAGTGTGATTCGGCGGGTGGGCTCGACCTCGGGAACCGCTCTTATAGGCCCAGACCCACTTAAAGCTGATCTTTTGCCAACCGTCGCCATGTGACCGGAGAGATCGCTGGTCGGATCTCAAAAAAGAACGAAGAATTCTTCATAATATGCTTGCGCTCCCTCCATATGCGAAGTATTCTTCGCAGATGAGCCAATCCGACAGCCTCCCACCGACCGTCATCCCCGACCCGCATCGCCGGGTCCCGCAATATCTGGCACGGCGCTTCGCCCAAATCTGCAACACGCTCTTCAGTGAGGTATCCGCGCCTTATGGTTTGATGGTCTGGCACTTTGGCCTGTTGGTGCAAATCAGAGCCACGCCGGGCAAGGACCGTGGTTGGCTCGCCGCGGCAATGGGCACAGATGCGACCTCCACGGGCCAGGCGCTTGAGCGATTTGAAAAGCGCGGCCTCGTCGTCCGCGAGACCAAATCGAACGATCGTCGCGCCTCCGCCTACACCCTCACGCCCGCCGGCGAAGCATTGTTCAACGAACTCGCCGGGCCGACACGGGTCGTCGCGCGACGGCTGTTGGAACCGTTGACGCAAGCGGAAGTCGATACATTCTTCGACCTTCTCGGCCGCCTTGTCGACGCGCACGAAGTCCATGCCCGCGCGGGCGCCGACCGTCGCCCGCCAGGACCAAAAAAGGCCAAAGCAATGAACAAGTAAAGGCCCGGGCGTGACGGCAACCGCCACCGCGCGAACCATTCAGTTAACGAAGCTTCACAGCGGGGCGGCGACGCTTACGACGCCTGACGACCAGCCGCGTCCAACGAGCGAGGTATACGTTACGATAACAAACTAAATACAATGGGATGATCCAAATGAACAGAAGACAAATGCTGAAATGCATCGCCGCGACTTCCGGAATCGGTCTCGTCCGCCCCGCGTTTGGAGGGAACGACGCCCGCGTCCTGCGGTTCGTACCGCAAGGCAACCTGAACCACCCGGATCCACTGGTGACGATTGCTCCAAACGCGCGCAACGCCGGTCACATGATCTGGGATTCGCTTTATGGCCAGACCATCAAAGGCGAGGTCCTGCCGCAAATGGTGGTTGGGCACGACGTGTCGGCGAACGGCCGGACATGGCGCTTCACCCTTCGCAACGGATTGTTGTTTCACGATAATGAACTGGTCCGTGCCGCCGACTGCGTCGCATCGTTCAATCGTTGGGCTAAACGACGCGCCATCGGGCAAAAGCTGCTCGAAGAACTGGATCAGATCCGCGTCCTCGACGATCGCCGATTCGAGATCGTGACCAAGAGGCCTTTCCCCCGCATGATCACAATGCTGGGACGGGATACCTTCTTCTTCGTCATGCCGGAGCGGATCGCCAATACGCCGCCGCTGCAACAAGTCTCCGAGTTTGTCGGCAGTGGTCCCTATCGTTTCGCGACCGATGAATGGCAGCCCGGCGCGCGCGCCGTGTTCACGCGCTTCGAAAAATACCATCCACGCCAGGAGCCAGCAGATTTTCTCTCGGGCGGCAAGCGCGTCGCGTTCGATCGCGTTGAATGGACGTCACTGCCCGATCCAGCGACAGCCGCCGCGGCGTTGCAGCGCGGTGAAGTGGATTGGGTGCATCGGCCGCTGTCGGATCTGCTGCCTCTGCTGCGTCGCGCGGCGGGCGTGAAACTCACGGCGAACGACCCATTCGGATCCATGCTCATGCTGCTGTTCAATCACGTCCAGCCACCGTTCAACAATCCGAATCTGCTGCGCGCGCTGCTGCCCGCGATCGACCAGAAGGCGTTCGTGCAGGCTGCGGTTGGCGACGATCCCGCTCTTGCTCACACCGGCGTTGGCTTCTTCACCCCGGGCCTCGGCATGAACAGTTCCGTGGGTCTGGATGCGCTGACCGGGTCGCGCGACATCGCCCTCGCACGTAAGCTGGTCGGAGAAAGCGGCTATGGCGGGGAGAAAGTGGTCGTGTTGTCGCCGACCAACATCCCTGAACAGCAGGCCATCTGCGACGTCGCTCGCGATTTGTTCACACGGATCGGACTGAACGTGGAATATGTCAGCTTGGATCAGGGCGCGCTCGAAAAGCGCCGGCTCAGCCGCGAACCCATCGACAAGGGCGGCTGGAGCGTCGTGGCCATCACGTTCGATGGCCTGAGCGCCGCCGACCCATCGAGTCATCAGGCACTACGCGGCAACGGCGCCAAAGGCTTTTTCGGTTGGCCCACCAGCCCCGAGCTGGAGTCGTTGCGCGATCAATGGTTCCTTACTGAGGATCTGGCGTCGCAGAAAAAAATTTGCGCGGAGATGCAGCGTATCGCCTGGCAACAAATTCCGTTCATGCCGTTGGGGCACTGGTTCGCCCCCATGGCGATGCGGGATAACTTGCAAGACGTGGTCAAGGCGCCGTTTCCCATCTTTTGGAATGTGCGGCGCGCGTAAATTATCAGCGTGTGGAGGCGGGTCGGCGTGAGAGTGGCCCGCCTCCGTCACGGTACACGAGAGGGTTCGCCGCGTGTTTTTCGGGGGCCAAGGCGCAAAGCATCTTCCCGATCCCGTTGCGGACACCGGCCAATCCAACGTGCAGAAAACCACCGTTTGATGCAGTCTTGGGTGCTGATAGTTCAATCAGGGTGGCTTGGCTCTGCGGCGTGCATAAACTCATGCATCTATCTGCGGCCTGTAAACCATGCTCTACTGGGTTTTTTTCAATCATTCGGGCGACTCCATGCTGATCGGCTACATGCGCGTCTCCACGTCCGAGCAGAATTTTGCGCTGCGGCGCGGTCACTGAACGGCCCGGCCTCTGGGCCTGCTGGTTTACGGCTACGCGACTGGCGTGTTTTCAAGCCGCAAGCTGGAACGGGCGACATATGATTCAGTGGCGTTCCGTTTCATCGCGGCGAACGATCATCCTGATCATGATACAATCGCCACGTTCCGGCGGCGGTTCCTGAAAGACATTGAAGCCCTGTTCGTCAACGTGCTGTTACTGGCCCGTGAGATGGGCGTGCTGCAAATGGGCACGGTGGCACTGGACCGGATCAAAATTCACGCCAATGCCAGCCGCCACAGTGCCTTGTCGTACAAGCACGCGGGCAAGATTGAGGCACAACTGAAGACGGAAGTGGCGGACCGGTTGAAAAAAATCGCCGTGGCGCGAGCGAAGATCGAGGGCCGCGCGAAGGAGCGTTACGATCGGGAATTCGCGGAGCATGAAGCAAAGGTGGCCGCGCGCGAGGCGAAGACCGCGGCAACGGGCAAAAAGCCTGGCGGCAAACCGCCTGAGCCCCCGGCGGAAGGTCCGCTGCCCAAGGATCAGATCAATCTGACCGATGAAGAGTCTCGCATTATGCCCATCGTGGGCGGTGGTTTCGAACAATGCCACAACGCCCAGGCGGCCGTGGTGGCGGGCAGTTTGCTGGTTGTCGCGTTCACGGTGACCCAGGCACCCAACGACAAACAGCAGATCGAACCCATTCTGGACGGGATCGATGCGCTACCGGATGAATTGGGAGATATCGATACGCTGCTGGCGGATAATGGATACTTCAGCGCGGCGAACGTCGCCGCGTGCGGCGCGGGCGGGATCGAGCCGCTGATCGCCCCTCGCCTTCGCAAGGGCAAGCATGGGCCGGCAGCCGCATCACCCGCCGGTGGATGAACGTTTCGGTCCAGATCCGGAGCCGCCGGAAAACCCAACGCCCGTGGAAGCGATGGCGCACCGGCTGAAGACGCGCGCGGGCCGGGATCTTTATGCTTTGCGCAAGCAGATCCCGGAACCTGTGTTCGGCATCATCAAATCCGTGATGGGTTTCCGGCGGTTCCTGTTACGCGGGATCGACAAGGTTCGCGGCGAATGGAGCCTCGTGACCATGGCCTGGAACATGACGCGTTTGTTCGTCCTTTGCCCCCGGGCTTGAGGCGGAAATCGTCATTTTGTCTTTAAAATCGAGGTGTCAGAGGCTGGACAGAGCCGTTGTGGCGAGGTGTGGACCCGGTCACGCCGCCATCACGGGCTTACGGCTGCCGCTGGCGCATCGCAAAAAACCGCACCGCCCCCCCAAAGGAAAAACTCAGTCCGACAGGCTGCCCTGAGTTGCGCTAATGGAGACTTCTACGATGCAAAACGCGTTTCACAGCGATGACGGCAGTTTTTACCAGTCCGCGATGCACCTGCATGGAACCCCGGTCATTCGGATGACGGTCGAAAAATTGGTGATCAAACGGAGCCGGGTGAGCTGGGAATGGACGGTTTGAGCTGTCCCGGGTGAATGGCGGGAACCCGATATCGATTGGCACGGCACCGCGCCAAGCCTTCTCGCGGCGGAACTCGCGGCGATGGACGCGGGGATCGCGATGGTGGCGTCGCTGACCCGGCGCGAGGAACGCGCGAGCCGGAACCCTATGGTGTTTAACATGGCCTACGCCGCCACGATGGACCAATACGGTGGCCGGCTTCTGATGTGACACACCTCGCCGCGCGGTTATAACGATCCTGGGCCGCCGTGGCATTGCGATGGCGCGGCGGCCTTGCTTTTGTCCATCGGGCCTCGCGCCGAGGGTCTGATACCAGCGCATTCGAACGGATTTCACGCCGTGAAGATATGGCGGTAGAATGATGTGAACCGCACAGGAATGAACATCGATGAAATTCGGGATCCATTTGCCTCACGCCGGCGAACAGGCCACGCCCGCGCTGATCCGGCGCCACGCCGAGCGGGCCGAGGATCTGGGACTGGAAGACGTCTGGGTCAGCGAACACATCATCGTCCCGCGCGATAAATTCCCGCGCTCCCCCTTGTTCTTCGATCCCGTGTTGTCGCTGACATGGGCGGCCGCTGTGACGAAGCGGGTGCGGTTGGGCACCAGTGTGCTGGTGCTGCCGATGCGCCATCCGCTGCCTTTGGCCAAGGAACTCGCGACCCTGCATAATTTCTCCGAGGGGCGCCTTATTCTGGGCGCGGGCTCGGGCTGGTTGGAGCCGGAATTCGCCGCCCTTGGCGTGCCGTTCAAGGAGCGGGGACGGCGGCTGGACGAGGGTTTGGCGATGATGCGCGCGGTGTGGACGCAGGATCCGGTGACGTTTCAATCGCGATATATTCCCGCGGTGATCGAGGGGATGACGATGACCCCGCTGCCCATCAGTCCGATCCCGTTATGGTTCGGCGGAAGCTCGGACGCGGCGTTGCAACGTACGATCCGGATTGGCGATGGCTGGCACGGCAGCGGGCACACGGCAGCCGAAGCGGAGCCGCTGATCAAACGTTTGATCTCGGCTCGCCCTGGGTCTGATTTTACAATATCGATGCGGGTCCAGTGGGATGGACGCGATCGCGGCGTGCTGCGGGCGCTGGTCGACGGCTATGCGGCCGTTGGCACCGGGCATTTGCTCATCGCGCCCCAGGATCGCAACGTCGATGATTGGGACGCCGTGATCGAGGGGGCGGGTGCGCTGGTGACGTCGTAACCGATCAGAGCGATCGGCGGCCGGTGATCGCGTGATACACCACCAGAACGATGATGGATCCGACGATGGCGACCAGAATGCTCCAGAGATTGAGGCCGGTCACGCCGCCCAGGCCCAGTACGCTGAATAAATAGCCACCGACGACGGCGCCGATGATGCCGAGAATGATATCGGTCAGCAAACCCGCTCCGGTCTTGTTGACAATCTTGCTGCCGATGAACCCCGCGATGAGGCCCAAAATAATCCAGGCGATGACACCCATGTAACGCTCCCGTTTTTAGTGGCCGCGATGGTCAGGCATTGGGGTGCGGAAAGCAACCCGGGGTGCTCGACAGTCCCTTGACTGTATAACGCGCTCGGTTTCGATTGGTTGCATCGGGACCAACGCGAGGGTTGGAAAGCGGGCCTCTGGGCAAATGCTCCGGGCCAGGGTAACATTCCGCCCTTCGGTTAATGAAAGCCGTCGCTGTAATGGCTTTTCGTCATGGGAGATCGACATGGGACTTTTGGACGACGTCATGAACGATGGATTGCCGGGCGGCGGTCTGGCGAAGCCGATCGTCATCGCGGTCGGGGCTTTATTGCTCCGTAACATGTTCTCGAAGGGCGACAGCACGCCCGCTCCCGCGCCGGTTCCAGGCCATGCGACGGCGCCGGATGGCGGGTTGTTCGGCGGGCTGAGCGATCTGATGCAGAAGTTTCAGCAGGCGGGGCAGCAGCCGACGCTCGATTCATGGGTCGGGCATGGACAGAACCAGTCCATCGCGCCGGCGCAATTGGGCACCACCTTGGGCCAACAGACGATCAGTAGCCTGGCGCAAAAAGCGGGCATCAGTGAGCAGGAGTTGTTGGCGGCACTCGCCTCCGCGTTGCCGGGGGTGATCGACAAGCTGACACCGCATGGCCGGATGCCGACGCAAGGCGAGTTGAGCCGCGGCTGACGGTCAGCGTTCGCGCGCCAGTTCCAGCGCCCGCGCATAGACGATCTTGCGCGGCAGTCCGGTCGCCGCCGTCACCAAGGCGGCGGCGTCCTTGACGCTGTGATCGGCCAAAGCCGCGCGTAGCCCGCCGTCAAGATCCTCGGCGTCGTTATCCTCGGGCGGGCCGACCAGGACCGTGATTTCGCCGCGTGCCGCGTTATCGGCGTAATGCGCGGCCAGAGCGGGCAGGGGGGAACGCCGGGTTTCCTCGAAATGTTTGGTCAGTTCGCGCGCGACGGCGGCGGGACGCGCGCCGAACGCGGTCGCCATGTCGGCCAGGGTTTCCGCCAGGCGATGCGGCGCCTCATGCCAGATCAACGTGGCGGACAGACCCGCGCGCTCGGCGGCACGTAAGGCGCCGAACGCGGCCAGGCGGGCGGTTTGTTTCGGTGGGGGAAAGCCCAGAAACAAAAAGGGGAGGGGCGGCAGGCCGGACAGCACGAGGGCGGTGACGGCGGCGTTCGGGCCCGGAATGGCGGTGATCGGCAAACCCTCGGCGATCGCGGCGCGCACGAGGCGGAAGCCGGGATCGGACACCAACGGCGTCCCCGCATCGGAAATCAGGGCGACGCGCTTGCCCTGACGCAGCAGGCGCAGCACCGGCGCGATGCGGGAATCTTCGTTATGATCGTGCAGCGGCTCGGTCCGCGCCGTGGCGCCGATGCCCCGCAGCAGATGCGCCGAATGGCGGGTATCCTCGCATAAGATCAAATCGGCGCTGGTCAGGACCGCGCGGGCGCGGGCGGACACATCGCCGAGGTTGCCGATCGGCGTGGAAACAAGCACAAGTCCGGGCGGCGCGCCGGACGGTGCGTCCAAAGGACGATCGGGTAGGACTTTCTGGGGAGACGGGGAACATGCGTCGTCGGGCATTCGGACTCCTTATAGGACCCATGGGCCTCGCGTCCCTGGGGTTGACCGCCTGCCAGGGGCCGCGGCCAGACGGATCGTTCGGACCCACTTTGGGTCCGGGCGGCACGGTTGAATCGGGGCCGGTGGCCATCCTGCTGCCACTGACGGGACGGCTGGCCGAGATCGGTAAGCCGATGCTGCGCGCGGCGCAATTGGCTTTGTCGGTGCCGGGCTCGCCGATCCTGATCGTCAAGGACACCGCGGGATCACCGGATGCCGCCGCGCAGGCGGCCGAGGACGCGATCGCCGAGGGCGCGCGGCTCATTCTGGGGCCCGTGACGGCGGCGGAGACGGGGCGGGTGGCCGTGGTGGCGCGGCGCGGGCGCGTGCCGGTGCTGGCCTTCACCAACGATCAGGCCCAATCCCAACCCAATGTCTGGACCCTGGGCATCACGCCCGGTCAGCAGGTGCGGCGCCTGGTGGTCGCGGCGGCGCAATCGAACAAGACACCGGTCGCCGCGTTGCTGCCGGACAATGATTTCGGCCGCGCGATGGCCGAGGAACTGAACAGGGCCGCGGCGGGAGGCGGGCAGCCGCCGCCGTTCATCCGCATGCACGGGCCGGGCAAGGATTCGATCACCACGGTGGTGAACGAACTCGCGGGCACAGCGGGACCGGAGCAGGTGATGCCATTCGGGTCCATTCTTCTCGGCGCCGTGGGGGGTGATCTGAAGTTTTTCACCGCCGCGTTCCCGGCGGTGAAAATCGATACGAAAAGCGTCCAGATCATGGGGCCGGGTTTGTGGATCGATCCGGCGAGCGGATCCGGCGTGCTGGCGGGGGCCTGGTGCGCCGCGCCCGATCCCGCCGCGCGGCAGGCGCTGATCCGCGATTACAACGCGAAGTATAAGGAACCGCCCAGACCGGTGGCGGATCTGGCGTATGACGGCGGCTCGATCGCGCGGGTGCTGGCGGCGCAGGGGCGGATGAATGTCGCGGGCCTGACGCAGCAGGCCGGCTTCGCGGGCGTGGACGGGTTGCTGACGCTGTTGCCGGATGGCCAGGTTCGGCGTTCTCTGTCGCTGTTCCGGGTGGAGCGGCGGAAGGTGGTGAAGATCGCCGACGCTCCTTCAGTGTGATCAGGAAGATCGGGCGGTATAAATCGGAGGATTGAAGGATGTCGTTACGGGAAGCGGGCGCCGTGACCGGCGTGGGTGAAACGAAATACATGCGCGGCACCGATCGGACGCCGGTGTCGCTGGCGATGGAGGCGTCGTTGAACGCCATCGCCGATGCCGGCCTGAAACCGACGGATATCGACGGGATCATCCCGTACGGCATGGGCGCGGTCGCCGAGGATTTCATCACCAATTTCGGCATCGCCGATCTGCGCTTTTCCGCCGTGGTGCCGATGGGCGGTGCGTCACCGGTCGCGTCGATCCAGTGCGCTCTGGCGGTCATTAAGGCCGGTATCTGCAAGCACGTGCTGCTGTCGTTGGGCCGGACCGGATACTCGGGCGGGCGGATCGGCACGCGGGTGCAACAAATGCCGCAGTTCCGCGCGATCGGGGAGTTTGAGATGCCGTCGGGCGCGATCGCGCCACCGCAACTCTACGCGGTGATGGCGCGGCGGCATTTTGAGATGTACGGCACGACGTCGCGGCAATTGGCGGAGATCGCGGTCACGACGCGTCAACACGCGATCATGAACCCGCGGGCGACAATGCAGCGGCCGATGACGATCGAGGATCATCAGGCATCGCGGATCATTTCCGATCCGTTCCGGCTGCTGGATTGTTCGATGGAAAGCGATGGCGCCGCCGCCGTGGTGATCAGCGCGCCGGATATCGCGAAGGATTTGCGGCACAAGCCGGTGGTCGTGATGGGCGTGGCGGAGGGGCATCCCGACTCGCCCTCGGTTATTTCTCAGCGGCCGGATATGACGACCTTGGGTTTGGCGAAGGCGGCGCCGAAAGCGTTCGAGATGGCGGGGGTGACGCGGGCCGAGATCGATGTGGCCGAGGTGTATGATTGTTTCACCTATATCGTGCTGTGCCAGTTGGAAGATCTTGGCTTCTGCAAGAAGGGCGAGGGCGGTGCTTTCGTCGAAAACGGCGGGTTGGGCATCAATGGACGGCTGCCGGTGAACACGCACGGTGGCCTGCTGTCGGAAGCGCATATGGCGGGCATGAACCACATCATCGAACTGACGCGCCAGTTGCGCGGCGATGCCGCCGTGCAGGTGAAGAACGCTCAGATCGGGCTGGTGACCGGTTATGGCGATCTGGGCGATGGCTCCATCGCGATCATGCGGCGGGCCGCGTGATGGACTACGACAAATTGGTGCCGGAGCCCTCGGCCGATACGAAACCATTCTGGGATGCGCTGCACGCCGGTAAGTTTCATCTGCAACGTTGTGCCGCGTGCCATAAAATTCGGCATTATCCGCGCCCGGTGTGCGATGCCTGCTGGTCCATGGCGGCGGAGTGGATCGAGGCCTCGGGTCTGGGCTTGGTGCATAGTTGGACCGAGACGCATCACGCCTTTCACCCGGGGTTCAAGGCCGATCTGCCGCTGCTGTTGCTGACGGTCGATCTGGCTGAGGGCGTGCGGATGCAGGCGCGCGGGCGAGGCGTCGCGGTCAGCGATGTCAAAGTCGGTCTGGCGGTAAAACTCGGCTTTGACCGGGTGACGGACACGCTGACCCTGCCGGTGTTCGAGCCGGCGTAAGGAGGGGATCATGAGCAAAACCGCCGCTGTCACTGGTGCTGCCTCCGGCATCGGCCAGGCCGCGTGTCAGCGCTTGCTGGGGGCCGGATGGATTGTCTTTGGGCTCGACAGCGCGCGTGGCCGGTTGGACACGGTGGCGGGGGAGTTCAGCGCGCATCAGGACCGGTTCCGCCCGCTGGTGTGCGATGTGACCTCCGCGTCCGCGGTGACCGCCGCGTTCGAAACGATCGGCGTGCCGTTGAACGCTTTGGTGACTTGTGCCGGCGTGCTGCGCACCGCGCGAATGGAGGACATGGCGATCGAGGATTTCGACCTCGTGCTGAACGTCAACACCCGCGGCACGTTTCTGTGCGCGCAAAAGGCGTTGCCGTTATTGCGGAAAGGCGCCTCGGCGGGCGATCCGTCGCGCGTCGTGTTACTGTCATCGGTGGCGGCGTTGCGCCCGAAAATCGTCAGCGGCGCCTATGCCGCGTCGAAGGCGGCGGTGAGCCAATTGTGCCGGGTGATGGCGGCGGAGTGGGCGCCGTCCGGGGTGTTGGTGAATGCTCTCGCACCGGGGACGGTGGACACGCCGATGGTGGCGGCGATGGCGGATCCGGCGGAATCGAAGGGATACCGCCCCTCGGGCGTGTCGCCGGTGGGACGCATCGCGCAGCCCGATGATATCGTCGACGTGATGATGTTCCTGTTGAGCGACGCGGCGCGTTACGTCACCGGCACGACGATCCCAGTCGATGGCGGCACGCAGGCGGCGTTCATTCCGGCGGGCTCCCATCAATGATCCGGCTTGTTCTGGCATTGCTGCTGATGGTGTCTCCCGTTTGGGCCGCCGACAAGGAATTGAACATTTACAACTGGACGGATTACATCGATCCCGCCGCGCTGAAACAATTCACCGCCGAGACCGGGATCGAGATTCGGTATGACGTTTTCGATAGTCTGGAAACGTTGGAAGGCAGGTTGCTGACTGGACATTCCGGTTACGATATCATCATGCCAAGCAATGAACCGACGTTTTCGCGGCTGGTCAGGGCAGGGGCGTTGGCGCCGATCGATCAATCGCTGGTGCCCAATTGGAAGAATTTGGATCCGGGATTGATGCGGCGGATCGAGGCGTCGGATCCCGGCAATAAACACGGCGCGATCTATTTGTGGGGCACGATGGGGTTGGGCGTGCTGCCGGACAGGATCAAGGCGCTGTATCCGGATGCGCCGCTGGATAGTTGGGATTTGCTGTTCAAACCGGGCAACGCGAAACGCCTCGCGTCCTGCGGGATCACGATGATGGATTCGGCGATCGACGTGATCCCCTCGGTGCTGAAATATCTGGGACGCGCGCCGAACGGTAACAGCGCCGAGGATCTGGCGGCGGTCGAGAAAGCGTTGATGGCGATCCGTCCGTATATCAGGGCTTTCGCAAGCGGCGGGGCGTTGGAGGCCTTGGCGACCGGCCAGTCGTGCCTCGCGTTCGATTATTCCGGGGATGTCACTCAGGCGGCGGCGCGGGCGAAGGAAGCGAAGAAGGGCATCGTCGTCCGCTATGTCGCGCCGAAGGAGGGCGTTCAGGTCGGTTTCGACATGATCGCCATTCCCGCCGACGCGCCGCACAAGGACGCGGCGTTGGCGTTCATCGATTTCGTGCTGCGGCCGAAGGTCATGGCGGGCATCACGAATGTCACGCATTACCCCAACGCGGTCCCCGCCAGCCGCGCGGATATCGCCGATCTGTCGGTGTTCCCGTCGGAGACGGAGATGGCGGGATATTTCACCATCGGACCGGTGCCTCAGGCGGCCGGGCGGGCGCGCACAAGGCTGTGGGCGCGGTTCAAGGCGGGACGCTGAGCGACGCGCTGGTCATTCAGGGGCTGACAGTCCGTTTCGGCGACGTCACGGTGCTGGACCGGCTGGATCTGACGGTCCGGCGTGGGGAATTGTTCGTGCTTCTGGGATCCTCCGGGTCCGGTAAGACGACGTTGCTGCGGGCCATCGCGGGATTTGTCCGCCCGGATCGTGGCGCGATCCGGCTGGAGGGCGCCGATCTCGGACCGCTGCCGCCGCATCGCCGGCCGGTGAATACGGTGTTCCAGTCAGGCGCGTTGTTTCCGCATTTGTCGGTCGCGGCGAATATTGGGTTCGGGCCGCGTCAGCGTGGTGTGCCGCGAGACGAGGTGGCGTGGAAAGTAAGGGCGCTGCTGTCTCTGGTCCGGCTCGATGGGTTTGAGACGCGGCGGCCGCTTGAGCTGTCCGGCGGTCAGCGCCAGCGTGTGGCTCTGGCGCGCGGCTTGGCCGCGGACCCCGCTTTGCTGTTGCTGGATGAGCCGTTATCGGCGCTGGATCGCGGCCTGCGCGCCAGCACCGCCGCCGAGCTGTCTCGGTTGCAGAAAACTCTGGGTACCACGTTCATTCTGGTCACGCATGATCAGACGGAGGCGCTGACGATGGCCACGCGCGTCGGGGTGATGCAGGCCGGCCGAATGGCGCAGGTGGGCTCGCCGCGGGAGATTTATGAGGCGCCCGTGAGCCGTTTCGTGGCGGAATTCATGGGGGTGGAGAATTTTCTCGATGCGGTGATCAGCGAAGATGGGCTTCGCGCGTCGGTGTCCGGCGTCAATATTCCCTTGGCGACGGGGGCTCCGCCGGGCCCGGCGTCGCTGGCGATCCGGGCGGAGCGGGTGATGCTGGCCCATGACGTCCAGATCCAGGGCCAGATTGGGGACCAGATTGGGGGGATGATCGGCGAGGTGATTTACGCCGGTGGGACGGAAATCTGTTTGGTCACGATGACCGGCGGCGCGACGGTCAGGGTGGCGGCGCGCGGATGGGCCGTGGGGCAGGGGGTGATGATGACGTTTCCACCGGGCGCCTGCCTGGTGTTTCCCCGGTGACGCGGCGTGTGACTCTTGGCCTGGTCTTGCTTTGGTTGGGCCTGTTGGTGCTTGCACCTCTGGGCTTGATCCTGGCGATCGCGCTGGCAAGTCCGGCGGATCAGGTGCCGCCGTTCGTGTTCGATGGAACGTTGGAAAACCTGGCGCAGGCGGCGATGGATCCGTTGTACCGGGCGGCGTTCGGGTTGAGCCTGTTGACGGCGGCGGTGACAACGGTCCTGTGTCTGGCGATCGGGTATCCGCTGGCCCTGGCGATCGCATCGGCTGATGAGCGGTGGCGGGCCATGCTGCTGCTGGGGTTGATGCTGCCGTTCTGGACCGGGTTTTTGATGCGGATCAACGCCTGGATCGGCATGCTGCGCGACGACGGCTGGATCAACACCGCTCTGGGCTTTCTGGGCTTTGCCCCGATGCGGCTGCTGTATACCGACGCGGCTTTGTATGTGGGGATGGTCTACACCTATCTGCCGTTCATGGTGCTGCCGGTCTACGCCCGCCTGGTGAAACTGGACCCGGAGACACGGGAGGCCGCGGCCGATCTGGGTGCAACGCCATTCTGGGTGCTGGCGCGGGTCACGCTGCCGCTATCTCTGCCGGGGATCTGGGCTGGGGTGGCGTTGGTGTTCGTGCCCGCGGTCGGGGAATATGTCATTCCCGATTTATTGGGTGGGCCGGGGGCGCGGTTGATTGGCCGGGTGGTGTGGGAGGAGTTTTTCGCCAATCGGGACTGGCCGATGGCGGCGGCTCTGGCGTGGTGGATGCTGGTTGGGCTGGTTTTGGTGCCGGCATGGGTGAGAGGGTTGATGCGGGCGGTGCTGGCCCCTTCGCCGCGGGGTGGGTCCATGGGTTGAGCCGCCACGAGACGACTGCCTGGGGTTAGGCAATCCTCACGACCAGAAACCGCCAGTTCGAGGGACTCGCTCGTCTTTAGGATCCCGGCATTGGGAAATATTGTCCGAGATGGCACCCGCTCGGCGACGGCCTTCAATTGAACAAGTCGACTCTAACCAACCTTTAACCCCGACATGCCATGATCCGCTCCTGAACCCGGACGAGGGGCTTGCGACCCGGGATTCGGGAACCAAATGAGAACGCGCGCCGAACCCATATTTCCGCGCGTCTAAATGCCGCAGAAGGAATAAATCGTCAAGTGAACCAATCGAACTCGCCTTCACAAAAAAGCCTTACCCTGGTTAGAGATTTGCCAAAGATAGTCGCCTGATGAGCATCGCGAACGCTACGCGGCGGGCGGAGCGTCTCGCGACACTCCATAAAGAGCTTTCCGGCTTGATCAAACGTACCACAGAAGAACGACAGTCCGATTTATTCGCACCTCAGCGCCAGGAACCACGCACGCGCGAAGCCCTCGCATCACCACGCACCGTAACCCTTTCCCTCCGCCAAACCTGCGATCTGTTTCGCGCGGCGCTGCCGCCGACAGCACGAGACGTGGTGACACGGCGGAACCATGCGCTTTTGATGATTTCGTTACGATATTTCCTCGACAGTTTGCACACCGAACGCGGTAACAAAACGTCCCCCGCCTCCCTCGCGGCCGGCCTTTTCCTCGGCCGCGAGCTTCGGACCTGGTTGCGTCGCGCTGAACGCGCGACGCTACCGGTTCCGACGAAACAGACCGCGCCGGATCTTCGTCAACGGCCGCTCAACATAATTACCATTATCGCGCAGAAACCGGCACAACTTCATAATGCGGTCCCGGTTCGTTCTCGCGCGGCCCGCGCAAAATCTCATCATAGCATCGAAATAATTGAGAGCAGCAATGCACAATTTAAGAAAACCGGAACCGAGTGACGAAATCAAAATCACGCGAGGGACAAGGATCGTGTGGAGACTCGATCACCACGAAATCACCCGCCGTGACGCTATCGCAGTAGCTGCAGCGACGTACAGCGCATCAGTTTTCGACCAGATGAATCGCGCAATCCGACGCGGAGACTGGCCGGACCGTGTCGATTTACGGCCCGCACGCACCCCGGCCCACATCATCGCCCTCGACCGCGTTGTCATCGACCTTCGCCGGGCTTTTCCCGAGCTTCGTATCGGCCTTCGCCCCCGCTTCGACCTCACCAGGGGAACCCCATGATTATCCGCTGTCTGTGCTGCGGCAAAGAGACAAACAAGCCCGGTCCACCCGGCACCGACGCGCGCCACTTTCTCAGCTTGCTCGCGCTGCTACGCGGCGGTCATACGATTGCCGAAATGACGACGCGCGTTGAACAAATCCGGGCCCTCGAACACACGTCCCCCGGTTTCGTCCGATGGATGCGCGACGAACCTCTGGCATCGCTCCTTGAATCAACATTCACGGACGCGCCCGCGCATTCGATGTTCAACACCGGATCACCGGCGGGCGTCTGACCGGCGCGGCGGCGATCGCGGCCCAGGGTCGAGCTGGCGATCGGTTGCGCCGTCTCCCTGCGGTGCTCAGCTCGATCGCGCTGCGCGCGACCGGCTTCCGCTCCTCGTCAACGCTTCGCGTGCGCGCTCAGAGGCGCACGTTCGCTCAACAAAGCGGTGTGCCGTGTCGACGCACGGGCCGCGCCAACCCGTCGGCGCACGACACGCGCCAACAAGAGGTTGGCACGCGCCGTGCAAACTGCCGCGGGTTTTCACGCCCCGTGCATCGCCCCATCACGCCTCTTAGCCGGGGGGGCGAAACGCCCCCCCGAGACCCCCCGCCCCGCCGCGGGCGGGGTGCGCGGCGGAGACGTCGTGCCAGCGCCACGCCCGCCACGGCCGGCGGGTCCGGTTCGGCTCAGACCTGGCGCCAGGGCGCCAGGGCGCCGAACCAAACCGCCCGCCCTACGCGCGCATGGCGGCGCCGTCTCGTCAGCGCCGCCGGGCGCGCGCTCCTGCGCGCCCGCCCCACCCTGCGGGGCTGTCGTGCTCGCGCCGGGCCGCCTCCGCCACACCGCGAAACGCGGCGCGCTCCCGGCGGCCGTCGCTTCGCCGCGCACCCCAAAGAGCAAGGGGGCGCGCGGCTCGCACGATGGGCCTGCGCCTGGCGCGGCGACGGGGCCGCTTCACCGCCGGCGAGCTCCGCGTCCTCGGCGCCGTCGTGCCGGCTGCCTGGCCGCGGCCTCGGCCTTGGGCCCGGAGATCCGCGCCCCATCAACCCCGCTCGCTCCGCTACGCGCCGCGACGCGGCCGGCTACGCCGTGGGTTTGACCGGTCGCGGATCGCCGGGCAGGGGCTGGTGGTGGCCGCGGCGCGGCCCGCCTCGATGTCTCGCGGCCCGTTTCGACCTAGAGCCTGGACCATGAAAATTCGCCGCGTCATCTTCGCTCCCGCGGGACGCGGAGACCCCGAAGGGCTCGGGGCGAGGCCGATCGCGGCCGCCGGCTGAAACCATTGAACACCGTCACGTAACGCTTGCAAATCCCGGTAAAATCCATTATACATCGTCACGTGACGCAAGCCTGTCCGCTTGCAGAATGGAGATAATGCAATGGCTTTGACCGGCGCTGAACGCCAGGCGCGTTTGAGAGAAAAAAAAGCAGCACAGCAAACGCCGGTCCGATACCGGCGCCCGGTCGATCGCCGCGGCCGGCCGCAACGATGGAGCGAGGCCGTGGCCACGCTCGACGAAATTCTGACCTGGGCCGAGGCCTGGCGCGGCCGTATGCCGGAATCGCTCGCCGAAACGGCGACCGCCGAACGACTGGACGAGCTGCTGGAACTGCGGGAGCTGGTCGACCAGCTCAAAGAGGCGGAACTACCCCGAGGATTCGGGCGGGACTGAGCGCCGAAAATATC
This sequence comes from Acetobacteraceae bacterium, assembly GCA_043785025.1. Lineage (GTDB taxonomy): Bacteria > Pseudomonadota > Alphaproteobacteria > Acetobacterales > Acetobacteraceae > Rhodopila. The sequence continues at coordinate 12,450 of JAYVXQ010000432.1, read as the reverse complement.
GCGCGACCAGCGCGGCGACATCGATAGGGGGGCCGGGCTGATAGGTCGACCGGGGCGGATCCGGCGGCCTGGACCGCGGGCCCACCAGTCCAGCCCGGTACCGGCGCTGATACTCACGGGCCTTGTCCGCGTCCCGCCCGTCCGCCCGTTTGGCGCCCGCGAGCAATTGAACCCGGCCGGCGATCACCTCGAACGCGTCCGTTAATTCGATCACCGGGATCCGCTCCATCCCGAAATATGACTCAACCCGCGCCTGATAGCCGACGGAATCAAGATTATGGTCAACCCGCAGGTGACGCGGCAGATCGGTAAAACGCCGATGACAAAGCGCACAGAACACCGGCGCGCGAATGAATTGTGGACGTCGCCCCATCCTCGATCACTCCCGAGCAGCTTTGCCGATCCGACCCCGGACCATGCGGGAAACGAGCACAGGGGGCGGGCGACGCCCGCCCCCTGGCAAACCATGGGAGCTAAAATCAGTCGCTCGAATACCGCAAGAAATGGTGCAATCCCCGCGGTCCGCCGACGAGAAGGGGAGAACGCCCCCCGCCCGCACACCTGACCGGCAAAACAGGCCGCCGGATGCCCGGAGGATGCCAGCAGGAGAACAAAATAGCAACCTATGGTTGTATGTCTGTGGACAAAATCCGGCTCCCAGCCAACCAAGGGCGGCCCCTGACTCGTCACCGGTCGGGCCGACCTTAAGCGGCCGTCCGGGAGCGAGGATGATGCTTTATGAGTCGCGAATCAGGGTCGTGTTGCAGACTGGGAGTTTTACGTGCCAAAATGCACGCATGCAAAACAATAGCGTATGGGTGCCAAATGGGGGTAAAATACCGGGCGACAAAAAAGATCGCCGAACTTGTCAGCCTCGAGACCGACACCCGATTCGCTATAACGGTAGATGTGGGGGCGGGGGCCTCGTACGGGAAAAGGTGGATCATCATGTTTGACGAAGCAAGACAACAGGTTATCCGTGAACTCCGAAGCGCTTCAACACTTCGGGTGTTCCTTTCGCTGCCAGACCATTTGACCTGGACCGAATTTCGCTCGCTTCACCAGTCCGAACTCGCGGCGGCGCTCGAGATCGACAGCGCCTCAGTTTCGCGCGCGATGCGGGATCTGTTGGCGCGCGGAATCGTTGAGCGGATCGGCAAAGGGCCGGTCCAACGATGGAAACTCTCGCTCGCATGGGGCTGGCGCGGCAGCGCGGCAGCATACCAGTCGGCGGTACGCGAGGCGGAAAAAGCGCGGCTTAGCGCCGTGCCAATTTCGGCCTTCATTCCGCTAAATGCCGCAGAAGGAATATTATGTTAAATGACATTGCCGACAAACCCGCCAATTGATCGATTTCTCATCGCCGCGATCGCCGATCGGCTGATTTATCACAGCGAAATCGTCTTCAACCCCGACGACGCCCGCACGTTGCTGCACAGCCTGCCGCGCCGCAAAACCTCGCGGTTTGAGCTCGGGATCGCCGGACGCTTCCGCGGCGGTTCGTCGCGCGGCTATGCCGCCGGTGTCGGCTCGGTCAAGGTCGAAGATAAGAAAGACCGCGACTTCGCATACTCGACGTCCCAGGACGCCTATGTGCGCGCGGGCCAGTGGAAGCTGCTTTGGTCTGGAACGCGGAACGGCCAGGCGGTCGAGATCGAGCAGGTCATGGCCGATCCCACCGACGAAGGACGTGGCGCCCGGGTGCTATACGATGTCCAGGGTGAGCCGTTGTCGATGGACATCAGATCCGTGCGGGCGTTGAAATTCTTCTTCCTCACGCTGATTTTTCCGGGCTGGAAGCCTTGGAAAACGCCCGAGACTTAGGTCTGATCGACGTCCAGCACCATGCCGTCGAACCCGGCCTCGACGCCCGCCGGAAGATTCTGGCGCAACCACGCCCAATCCATGTCGGTGCCCATATGCGTGAGCACGGTGCGCCGGGGTTGCAGGCGCGCGACCCAATCGAGCACCGTGGGCAGATTGGCGTGCGTCCAATGGTGCTCGTGGCGCAGGAAGCAGCCGACAACCCAGGTATCGACGCCCTCCAGCGCCGTTAGCGCGCTGTCATCCAGGGCCACGACGTCCGTCGAATATCCAAAGCCGCCCACGCGCAAGCCCAAGGTATCGACCTTGCCATGGTTCTGGTTAAACAGATGGACGTCGAAGCCGGCGGCGTGGATCGTCTCGCCCGGCCGCACGGGTTTCGCTGTTAAAACAGGCCGGTAGAAGCCGCGGCCATCCCAGGGCGCGAAGACATAGCCGAAGCGTTTCGTGATCTCATCCAGGGTGTTCTGGGTGGCGAAAGCCTCCAGCGGGCGATTGGCGATCCGGTTGAGGATCCGCACGTCGTCGATCCCGGTGATGTGATCGGCATGGGCGTGGGTAAACAGCACGGCATCGGCGCCGAGCACCCGGCTGGCCAAAAACTGGTTTCTCATATCAGGTGAGGTATCTATCAGAAGTCGTTGATATAGATCGTTTTCCAGGACGATACTCGACCGAGATCGCAGGTTGCGCGGTTCGGCCGGATCGCAGACGCCCCAGTCTCCGGCGCCGTCCGCGCCGCCGATCATCGGCACGCCCGCCGACCCGCCGGTGCCTAACAGCGTGACCCTCAGGCCGCCTGGCATCGTGCCTCCGTCTTTGGAAACAGGCGCCGGAAATTGGCGGTGGTGAGATCCGCGAGCGCCTCGGCGCTCATGCCGGTCAGGTCAGCCAGAACCCGCGCCGTATGCGCCACATAACCGGGCTCGTTACGCTTGCCGCGGAATGGCACCGGCGCGAGGTACGGCGCATCCGTCTCCACCAGCAGGCGGTCGCGCGGCACGTCGCGGGCGATCTCACGCAAATCGCTGGAGCGGGGGAAGGTCAGAATGCCCGAGAAGCTGATGTAACCGCCCAACGCGAGGGCGGCCTCCGCCAGGGCGCGCGAGGAGCTGAAACAGTGCAACAGGAAAGCGAAGCCCCCTCCCCGTTCCGCTTCTTCCCGCAGAATCGTTGCTATATCGTCATCAGCGTCGCGGGCATGGATGGCCAGCGGCACGCCGGCCTGTTGGGCGCCCCGGATATGGGCGCGGAAATTGTCGCGCTGGATGTCGCGCGGGCTGCGATCGTAGAAATAATCCAGGCCGGATTCGCCGATGCCGATGACCCGAGGATGGCGTGTCATGGCGGCGAGGTCGGCGGGCGATGGGATCGGTGCCTCGGCGGCGTGATGCGGGTGGACGCCGATGGTGCACCACAGGTTCGCGTGCGCCTCGGTCATCGCGGGCAACGTCGCGGATTGCGCCATGGTCGTGCCGATGGTGACCAATTCCGTGACGCCGGCGGCGGTGGCGCGGGCGATGACCTCGATCCGTTCCAGTGGCGTGAAGTAGTCCAGGTGACAATGGCTGTCGATCAGCATCATGCGGCGGGCTCCACATAACGGGGGAAGACGCCTTTCGGGGCGGGCAGATGGATGCCGTCGGCCAGAGGCGCCGCCAAAGCCGCGATGTCGCGGGCGTGGATTGGGACGCCCAATTGTTCCAGCATGTTGGCCATCGATGTTGGCATGAACGGCTGCAACAATGTGGCAACGACGCGGATGGTGTCGACCAGGACCCGCAGCACCTGCCGCATGCGCGCCTGGTCGGTTTTGTTCAAAGCCCATGGCGCCTGGTGATCGATATAGGCGTTGGCGGCGCGGATGATTTTCCAGATCTCCTCCAGCGCCTCATGGAAATTCTGCCGGTCGATGGCGGCGCGCGCGAGGCCCGGCAAGGCGCTGGCGGCAGCCCAGATGGCCGCGTCCTCGGCGGTATCGGGTCCCCTCCCCGGCAGAACACCCGCGCAATTGCGCGCGATCAGCGACAGTGACCGCTGTGCGAGATTGCCCAGATCGTTGGCGAGTTCGACATTGATGCGGTTGGCGATGCCCTTGTAGCTGATGGAGCCGTCGGCGCCGAAGGGCTTTTCCTTCAACAAATAATAGCGGATCTGATCGAGGCCGTAGGTCGCGACGAGGTCGCGCGGGTCGATGACATTGCCCAATGATTTGGACATTTTCTCACCCTCCACGAGCCACCAGCCGTTGGCCGACACCCGTTTGGGCAAGGGGATTCCGGCCGCCATGAGGAAGGCCGGCCAGTAGACGGCGTGGAAGCGGGTGATTTCCTTGCCGACGAAATGCACGTCGGCGGGCCAGAAGCGCCAACGGGCGGCGTCGGCATCGGGGAACCCGCAGCCGGTCAGATAGTTGGTCAGCGCGTCCAGCCAGACATACATGACGTGCTCTGGGGCGTCGGGCACCGGCACGCCCCAACTGAAGGTCGTCCGGCTGATCGACAGATCGCGCAGGCCGCCGCGCACGAAGCTCATCACCTCATTCCGGCTGGAGGATGGGCCGATAAAGTCCGGATTGTCCTCGTAAAGTTTCATGAGCCGGTCCTGGAAGGCGGACAGGCGGAAAAAATACGACGGCTCCCGCACCCAGGCGACCGGCGCGCCGGACGCAATGGCGATTTTCGTTCCATCGGGGCGAGAGGTCAGTTCATTCTCGTCGTAGAAAGCCTCGTCGCGGACGGCGTACCAGCCCTCGTAATGGCCGAGATAGATGTCGCCGGAGGCGGCGATGCGGCGCCACAACTCGGCGCAGGAGGCTTTGTGGCGGTCCTGGGTCGTGCGGATCCAGTCGTCGTTGGACACGCCCATGGCCTGGGTCATGTCCTGGAAATCGGCGGAGACCTGATCGGCGTAGGTTTGCGCGGAGACGCCTTTTTCCTCGGCGGCCTGCTCAACTTTCTGGCCGTGCTCATCGGTGCCGGTGAGGAAGAAGACGTCGTAACCATCGAGGCGTTTGAAGCGCGCCATGACGTCGGCGGCGATCGAGGTATAGGCGTGGCCGATATGCGGCGCGCCGTTCACGTAATAGATCGGGGTCGTCAAATAAAACTTCGGTTTCATGCGGCTTTTCCGGTCAGCAGTTCCACGCAGGCCACCAAGGCCTGACGCTTGTCGAGCGCGTACCGCTCGGTATCGTCGCGCAACGCCGGCAGCGACTGCCACAGCGAAGCCCATGCTTCAAGCGGACGGATCGCGGCGAGTCGCGCCTGTTCGGGGTCGGCGCGGCCGCGCACACTGTCGCGGATCATGGCGGCGATGCCGGCAATCAGGTGGTTCATAAACAACTCGAACCCCGCGTCGTTGCGTCCCAACGCGTCGGCGATCTCGTGACCGCGCGACGCCGGCACGTCCGGCAGTGACCCCAGCAGCGAGTCGGCCAAAGCGGCGATGGCGATGCCGCCGACATCGGCCATGGCCAGGGCGCGGCCGACCGATCCTTCCGCCAGTGTCGTCAGCCGGTCGCGGTCATCCTCCGCCACATCCGGGATATAGCGGGACAGCAGGTCGCGCATGTCGGCGTCCGCGAGTGGCGACAGGCGCAGATGGCGGCAGCGCGAGCGGATGGTCGGCAGCAGGCGGCCGGGGGCCGAGCAGACCAGCAGCAGGACGGCGCGGGAGGGCGGTTCCTCGAGGATTTTCAACAGCGCGTTGGCGGAGTTCTGATTGAGGTCCTCGGCGCCGTCGACGACCGCGACGCGCCAGCCGCCCTCGGCGGGGGTAAGGGACATAAATCCATTGATGCCGCGCACGTCCTCGGTGGCGATGTCGCGTTTCAGGCGTTTGGTTTTCTCGTCGATGGCGCGCTGGATGGTCAGCATGTCGGCGTGGCCGCCCGCCGTTACGCGGCGGAACACCGGATGCGCGGGGTCGAGGACGAGGGTGTCGGGATCCCGGGTCTTGCCCGCCAGCAAACGGCGGGCGAAGCGGAAGGCGAGCGTGGCCTTGCCGATCCCCTCGGGGCCCGTGATGAGCCAGGCGTGGTGCATGCGGCCCTGAGCGATGGCGTCGAGGATCGCGTGCTCGGCGGCGTGGTGGCCAAGCAGGATCGGGTTGGCGCGCGGGTCAGGGGCGGACATGGCGCGAGTGTATCCCGGGGATCGGCGGGAAAGCCATGGCGGGATGGCGTCGAAGACGATCGAAACCCGCGCGCAAGGCCGACCGCGTCACGCTGCGCGTTGACTCTGTCCGGGACGGAAATTGGTTGATGGCGAAATATGCGGCTTTGGTTGGGATTTCGGTGCTGTTGGGCATGATGACGCCGGCGATGGCGGCGCTTCCACCGCTGGAGCCGCATGTCACCCTGCTGGACATGCACCCGATCGATCCCGCGACCAACGGCGCCAGTGGCGGGAAACCAACGCTTCGGGTGCTGCCTCAGATTAACCGGCCGGATCATGGTGGTTCGCCGGATGCGAGCCAGATCGCGATCCCGCCGCCGCGCGAGGCACCAACAGGTGAAAACACCGATCTGACGCCCACCGCCGACCTCGGCGGTTCGGGGTTTTTCATCGGGCCGGACGGAACGGTGATGACCGCGGCGCATGTCACCGAGGGCTGCGCCCGGCTGCAGATCCTGTCAGATTATGTCCCCCGAAGCTGGGTTTCGGTGGCGGCGATCGACGCGGGCCGCGACCTTGCGATCCTGCGCGTGCCGGGGGTGCGGTCACCCGCGGTGTTGCGGATCGGCACAGTGGCGCCTGGGGTCGGGAAATTGCGCGTGGCGGGCTATCCCGGAGCCTCGGGCGTGGTGGCGTGGTCGCAGCCGATCAATCAGAAATTCCCCGCGAGCGTGGGCTCGATGGCCAATCCGCGCGATTTGTTGTGGCTGTCGGCACCGGGTGTGACCCGGGGGTTCAGTGGCGGACCGATTTTTGATCCGAAGTCGGGCACGGTGGTCGGCGTGCTGAAGGGTACCGTCGATGGCGGCTACCTGCGGTTGATCCGGGGTATACCAACAACCGGCGTCGTCATCGGGCCGGGCGTGGGGGAGATGGCGCAGTTTCTACGGCGGGAAGGGTCGGGGGTTGGCATCGCATTGGCCGCCGCGTCGGGCGAAACGAGTGAGGAGACGTTGCGGCGCGCCACCGTGCGGGTGATGTGCTGGCGATAAAAGCCGCGCGGGATGGTTGCGGCGAACGGGCGCGGTGCTTATAAGGCCCGCGGTCAGGAGAGGTGCCAGAGTGGTCGATCGGGACGGTCTCGAAAACCGTTGTGCCTCATGGGTACCGTGGGTTCGAATCCCACCCTCTCCGCCAGCGTTAAACTATTGATATCATTGGATTTTATAGGGTTTCAGTGGTTCGTTAAATCCCCCTGAAATCGGGCTCTTTCCCGCCTCGGAAGCGTCCTGAGTCGAGCGGCGAGACCCATTCCCTACGCCATATTCCGCTCAGACATGGCCCTCGTCGCTTTACCGAGGTTTGGATAGTACCCGTTTGAAGGTGATTTCATTCCGTGCGCCGTCGCAGGGAACGAAGGAGACATCCTACGTCCCACGACAGACAAATATTTGTAACCGGTGCGAGTTTGACACCCCTCGTCAGCGTTGACCGTTCGCCTCGCGCACCCTTTCCGGCATGAAGATGTCTCGGATGGCCGGGACAACGAGCGGGATGTCCTGATACGCCGTGCGAAGGAACCCTTCGGTTTCCGGCCCCTCGCGCGGCGGCCCGAGCATCGGCTGGCCGGACGGATCGACGCAGTGAAGCAGGATCGGCAGCAGCAATCCGTGGTCAACACGGTTCAGATCGAGGAGCGGCTGCCAGGCATCCATCCGCAACCGTATCCCGGTCAGGAACCCCATGCACCAGAGATTCGGCAGCGCCTGACCATCATCGGGCTTTCGAAAGATCGGCGCGTGACGGTCCGGCACGGCCGACAGGCCCGGACTGATCGCGTTGAAGCGCGCCACGATCGTCGTGATCGCCGTCAGCATCGTGCCCGAGGCGGCGGCGATATGCCCACGCGCGCCAAACAGGTCGTCGAACCATTCCTCCGGCGGGATCGAGCGCGGCCCGACAATGATCGCGGTCAGGTAACCATCCAGCATCGACACGCCTTCGACGCGTGCCGGGGGATTGAGCGTATCGAACCACCGATCCAGCCGCTCGAGGCTCATGGCCCGCTCCGGGCGCCCCGCGCGAGGACGGCGCGCCGTCATGCCGCGGCGGCGTCCCGCGTCGCCTTCCATTGCCAGGGGCGCAGTTCGCGCAACGCCTTCACCTTGGTGCGCCCGGAGATGATCCGCTCGAGCACGTCTGTCAGCCAGGTCTGGGGATCGACACCATGCAATTTCGCCGTGCTGATCAGCGACGCGAGGATCGCCCATCGCTCGCCTCCGGAATCGGACCCGGCGAAGAGAGCATTCTTCCGGCCCAACGGGATTGGACGAATGGCGCGCTCGACGGTGTTGTTGTCGACCTCCACCCGGCCATCGGACAAAAACACCGTCAGTCCTTTCCAGTGACCGAGCGTGTAACCGATCGCCGCCGCCAATGTGGACTTCGCCGAGATCGCCTCAAGACGCTCCATCAGCCACGACCACAGCGCCTCCATCAGCGGTTTGGTCTCCGCCTGACGCACCGCGGCTCGTGCATCAGCGGTTTGGCCCCGGATCCGCGTCTCGACGGCGTAAATCTCGCCGATCCGGCGCAGCGCTTCCGCCGCCGTCTCGTCTTTGGTCCGCTTGTGAACGTCGAAGAACATGCGCCGCGCGTGCGCCAGGCAATAAGCCAGCGTGATCGCGCCGGTTGGACGGCCCGGCTTCGCCAGTTTGTCGTAGCCCGCGTAACCATCGACCTGAAGCACGCCCTGGAATCTCCCGAGATGTTCTTCGAGATGACACGCTCTCCGGTCCGGCGCGTAAAGATAGACCACCGCCGGCGGCGCGGATCCTTTCCAGGGCCGATCATCCACTGCGTAGCACCACAACCGTCCGATCCGCGTTCGTTTCCGGGTGCGATCCAACACCGGCAGCGGCGTGTCGTCGCAGAAGATTTGTAACCGGTGCGGGCGCCGCACCTATGCGACGCGGTGGTGATCCGTCGAATCTGCGCGTCATCAGAACAGCGCGGGTGAAACGATGGCTAATGCCAGCCTTAATGCCATTCATCAGGACAGGCACGAAGCAGATCCGTATCGCCGGATCGAGCTGATCACCGGGACAGCGCGGCGGCGGCGATTATTGCGCGACAATCTGGGTGAGAAACGTATTGCCTCATCCAGGAATGCTCCCGAGCGGACCGGGCATTGCCGCGGCGCGCGACCGCAGCCAGCTTTTGACCCGGCCTTGGATCGCTGGGATGACGATCAGAGTCAGCGACGTCGAGACGATCATGGCGCCGATCGTCGGCGCTGTGGTGCGTCGCATCAACTCGGACCCCGTGCCGGTGCTCCATGGGGCCGGCATCGGGCCGGCGAGGATCGCCATCACCGTCATCAACTCCGGCTGTATTCGCTCGACAGCGTCTTCTGTGATCGCGGCGCGAAGATCATCGCGATCGCGCGCTCGTCCCGCGGGTCATCACGGGCGTGGATCGCCGCCACGAGCCGCGGACCTTTGCGCCTTTTCAGGTTAGCGAGACTCCCATCGCGATGCGGCGAAACAGCGTCGCTGCCTTCGGACACCAAAATCATTACGTGGCCCCCACGGCAATTGCCGTGACTGCCGCCATCAGAATATACCGCGCGTTCAGACATCCATTTACTGACCCGGTTCAGGCGTTTCTCGCACAAACCAACGGGGCGCGATCTCCTTGTAAAGCACGGGAGCCGTCGGCTGATCGGATGACGACTGGTTATCTGGAGCGATCGTGACGGCGGTATCGCATGGCATGAAGGCCATGGCCCGCGCCGGCGTCCAGGTGCGGGTCATGGCGATCAATATCGCAAACTATCGCCTGGAAAGCCCCATGGGCGGATCGTTCATTGAATCGTTGGAGGCGGTTGTTAAAGTCACGATTTTTCGGGAACAACCTCGCTGGCCGGGTTCCGTCGCGCCGAGCGAATGTGGCAAGACGATACGAAATCAACCGATGCTGGAAACCGTCCGCGGCTCGGAAACTTGTAATGCCTATCCTCGAAAAAGGTATTTCAGCGCCACCGCGATTCCCAGCAGGAGCAAGACCAGGACGAGCACACCGATCAGACCCATCCCCCACATCATTCCTCCGCCCTCCATCATGTAACCATTCATCATGTCTATATTCCTCCACTTGTGCTGAGATTCGGCCAGGCCGATTTTGGGATCGGGTGTCGGCGTCTCCCCGACGCGACGACTGACCAGCGCGCCATTGGTGGCACCGCCAACGATTGCGATAACGGCGGCACGCCAATTTCAGGCCAAAGACTGAAGCGATCAGCATCTGGTTAAAGTAAGCTCACTTTTTCCGGACCGTGACGTCCGGCCGATCGCTGATGATTGTATACCAGGGTTTCGGAGAAATCCGGGTATACGCGCCCAGGGTTGGTGTGACGGCGGGCGCAAAACCAAAAGGATACCCGGATTTCGGAGAGATCCGGGTATATAGACCAATCCGATTATTATTGTAAGTGCTGCGATCACGGCGATCACGGCGATCACGGCGAACCAGCCAGTCACGATCTTCCGCGAACCGCCGTCCGGCGGTCAGCGACGCGAGCGCGAACACGAGGTGACCCTCGGCGCGATGAACGGCCGCGAACCGGTTCGCGCCTGGCGTGGCGGCCCGTCAGATCGGGCTCAGGGGCAATTGGGCCCTTTCCCATGGCGGATCACCTGCCGCGGTCGTTTCAAGATAGGCGCGCAACGCCGCCACCCGGTTCGAAAACGTTGGCGACGGTGCCGGCCGCTTTGAAAATTGCATGGCCGTCCGCTTTGTCCGCTCCGTCACTCGGCGGGACGGGTTTCGAGAGGACGATGACCCTCCACGTCCGTGACTGTCGTCGCGGCGCGTGGCAACCGCCAGCCCTTCACCAGACCGTAGATGGCCGGGATGACGATCAGGGTCAGGGCGGTCGAGGAGATCATGCCGCCGATCATCGGCACAGCGATCCGCCGCATCAGTTCGGACCCCGTGCCAGTGCTCCACAGGATCGGCAACAGACCGGCGAGGATGGCGGTGACCGTCATCATCTTCGGCCGTACGCGCTCGACCGCGCCTTCCATGATCGCGGCGCGGAGATTATCGCGCGTGAGCGGTCGATTTTCGGCGGTGGCTTTCTTGCGTGCCGTTTGAAGCGCGTGGTCGAGATAGATCAGCATGATGATGCCGGTCTCGGCGGCGACACCGGCAAGGGCGATGAAGCCCACCACCACGGCGACGCTCAGATTGTAATCCAGCCAGTACATCAGCCAGACGCCACCCACGAGCGCGAAGGGAACCGACGCCATGACGATCAGTGTTTCTGTCAGGCGGCCGAAATTCAGATAGATCAGCACGAAGATGATCAGCAGCGTCACCGGCACGACGAGCGCCAGCTTTGCCTTGGCGCGCTGGAGATATTCGAACTGACCGCTCCATTCCAGACGATAGCCCGTGGGCAGTGACACCGCCGCCGCGACGGCGCGCTGCGCGTCGGCCACGTACGAGCCGATGTCGCGGTCGCGCAGATCGACATAAATGTAATTGACGAGTTGCGCGTTTTCGGTGCGAACCATCGGCGGCCCTTGCGTGACCATGACGCGCGCCACCTGACCCAGCGGAACCGCCGGGCCGCTCGCGCCCTGCACCAGCACCTCCCGCGCGATGCTTTCCGGGCTGTCGCGTAGCTCACGGGGGTAGCGGACATTCACCGAATACCGCTCGCGTCCTTCGACCGTCGTCGTCACCGGCTCGCCGCCAAGCGCCGCCGCGATCGTTTGTTGCAGATCGCCGACCATGAGGCCGTAACGCGCGAGCGCGGCGCGGTCCGGTTCGATCTCAAGGTAGCGGCCACCCGTAACACGTTCCGCGTAAGCACTGGTCGTGCCCGGCACGCGCCGCACGGCGGCCTCGACCTGCCGTGACAGGGTGTCGAGTGTGGTGAGGTCCGGCCCATAGACCTTGATGCCGACCGGCGTGCGGATACCCGTCGAGAGCATGTCGATGCGTGCCTTGATCGGCATCGTCCAGGCATTGCTCACGCCGGGAAATTGCAGCGCCTTGTCCATTTCGGCCGTGAGGCTGTCCACGGTGACGCCCGTCCGCCATTCCGACGGCGGTTTCAGATTGATGATTGTCTCCATCATCTCCGGCGGCGCCGGGTCTGTCGCGGTCGCGGCGCGGCCCGCCTTACCGTAGACACTCGCGACCTCGGGGAATGATTTGATGATGCGGTCCTGCGTTTGCAGCAACTCGGCCGCCTTGGTGATCGACAGGCCCGGCAGACTCACCGGCATGTACATCAGCGTGCCTTCGTTCAACGTCGGCATGAATTCCGAACCAAGCCGCGCAAGCGGCCAAACGGTCGCGCCGAGAATGACCAACGCGAGAAGGATCGTCAGAGTCCTGGCACGCAGCACACCGGCAATCATGGGCCGGTAAAGCCAGATCAGCGCGCGGTTGATCGGGTTTTTCCGTTCCGGCAAAATCCGGCCGCGCACGAACA